>JAMOUY010000053.1 GCA_027067895.1 Acidobacteriota bacterium | reverse complement strand
AGGAGGGCACAGATTAAGGGTTCAGTTAAATAACCTTGGCATTCATGAAGGCGATACTATTGAAATAAAGAAAAAGGGGGCATTTGGCCCCCTTCTCGTTTCTGTTCATAATTCCAATGTTGCCCTTGGAAGAGGGGTTGCGTCAAAAATACTTGTTGAAAAAAAATCCGAAAAAAACAATACATAATTGCATAATATTTTGATTTTCGTTATTTATAAAAAATATGCATTTTTTGAATTGTTTTTCTTTCTTCTTTAAATTTCCCTCTTAAAATTTTCTTTTTTTATTTGTTTTTCTATTCGTATCTTCGGTAATTATAATTTTTTTGTGTTTTTTTGCTGTTTTTTTTATTAGTTTTTCAAATTTTATAATTTCAATTTGTTAAAAAGTTTTTTGTATTTGTTTGTATTTTAAACGTAAAATTGAATTTTTTTTGTTAAATCTGCAAAATTTCGTAAAAATTTGACTTTTGTCATTTTTTTGTTTTTATTATATTAAATAATTTTTTTAGGGTTTTACAGTTTTTGAAAAATTATAGATTTTTATTAAGTATTGCTTTGATTTTGGTTTAGTGCGTTTTTGTATTTTTTTTGGAATTACAAGGTTCTTTTTTAAAAAAAATTAACAAAAATTTACAAAAATGCTTGACAAAGAGTAAATTATGTTTAATCTTGTAAGCATGGGAAAGTAAATAAAAGGGGAAAAGATGAAAAAAAATTTCTTTCTTAGTGTGTTAATTCTTTTATCCGGCCTGCTGTATGGGAATGTTAAATTACCGTTTGCCAATGCAGTTACTCCCGGAAATATACCCGCTCCGCCTAAAACATCATTGATTTCTGATAAAAATACAATGTTGCACTCTGTTTTTATTAAAAACCAAGGGCAGATAAAAGATAAGGAAATTCTTTATTTCGCTTATGTTAAGGGTGGCAAGGCTTATTTTAAAAAAGATAGGTTCGGTTTTGTTTTTACGTCAAACGGAAAGCAGTGCAGATACGAGGTTTCTTATAAAGGAAGATTAAATGCAAAAGAGCCTTTATCAACCGTGTTTAATTTTATAAAACCCGAAAAGAGGGTTTTCAATGTTAAATGTTTTAAAAAATTGTATGCAACATCAAAGGACTATGATATATCCTTTTATTTTAAAAACGGAAGATTAGAGTATGATTTAATTCTCAAAACGGATAAAGAAATAAAACTAAAATACTCTCTATACGGCGGTAAATTAAAAGCGGAAGGCGATAAATTGAAAATAGAATGGCCTTGGGGATTTGCCGTTGAAACAATCCCTTATTCTTTTAATGAAAAAAAGGAAAAGGTTGATGTTGAATATCTTGTTAAAAACAATGTTGTTAGTTTTGCTTCTAAAAAGAAGTGCATTGTTATTGACCCGGCAACCTATGTTGGCGGAAGCGGGGAAGAAATTCTTTACGGCGTTGAAAAAGTAGGCAACGATTTTTGGTTTACAGGCAGAATCAATTCCCCTAATATTCTTTCCGGCACGGCAACAACTGTTGGTTCTTGCGACGGAATGGATATTATTGTTGGTTGTTTTTCGGGAAGTCCCACAAACAATCCTAAATTTATAACAATTATTGGCGGAAGCGATACGGAAGAGGGATTTCTTATAAACTATGATTCCCAAGGCAGTGTTTTTGTTGCAGGTTATACTCGTTCGGCGGATTTTCCAACTGCGTCAAACAATGCTTTTCAGCCTACAAAAAAAGCCTATGAAGATTGTGTGATTTTAAAATTTGATTTAAACGGAAACTATATAGCAATGACATTTTTCGGCGGTAAATACAATGAAAGGGTTTTCGGTATTGAATTTTTAAACGGCAAATTGGTTATGTCAGCCCCCACATGGTCGCCAGACTTTCCTACCACGCCGGGAGTTGTTCAGCCTGTTTACGGAGGATACTGTGATGAGGTTATAGCCGTTTTTGACAAAGACCTTACTACTTTGGAACGTTGCACTTATATCGGAGGCAGTTCAATTGAGTATCTATACGGCTTTCAATGCGTGGAGTACAATACCGGCAATTCAATTGAAAGAAGAATTTTAGTTGCTGGAATGAGTTATTCGCAAAACTATCCTCTTGTTAATCCTATTCAGTCGTCAAACGGTGGCGGATTTGATATGGTGTTTACAAGTTTGACCGAGGATTTATCTCAGATAACATTTTCAACTTATTTGGGCGGAAGTGGCGATGAATATTATGGCGGACTGAGAGCGCCGGCAATTACTTCCGATTCCGGTGCCGGTTTGGGGACCGCCCCACCTCATTTTATGTTAATCGGTGAAACTTTTTCTTCCGATTTCCCGGTTACGGCGAATGCATTTCAGTCTAATTACGGCGGAAACGGCGATGTCTTTTTTGTTGAGTATTTTGAAGACAGTTTGGATAATTTCACATTGGGTTATTCCACTTATTTAGGCGGAAGCGAAGAAGACATGGGGTTTAGAATAGGCCTTGTTGAAAACGAGCAACCGGGGAATAGTCAATGTTCCGGCTGTGCTTCAATTGTTTTAACAGGTTATACCTCGTCGCCGGATTTTCCTGTAACAAGGTGCTGTTACGATGATACCCATAACGGCGGACAAGATATTTTTGCAATGTTATTTATAGATGAAAACAACAAAGCGCCCACTCTTTCTTATTCTACGTTTATTGGAAGTAACAATAACGAAGGGGGAGAGGATGTTGTTGCTTGGAAAGACGGAGAAGATATTTGGGGATGCTTTGTCGGTAAAATAGACGGAGACGGTTTCCCGGAAGTTGACGGACAGTTTCAGGAAACATTTGCCGGACAAACGGACGGCTTGGTAGTTGCTCTTCCTTTAAGAAGGCACAGAACGGATGTTTCTGTATCAAAGGAAGTGTTAAACGGGACGTCATATTATGCGGGAGACCCGGTTGTTTTTAGAATTTTGGTAACAAACAACGGAAATGAAGAAGCGTGCGATGTTGTTTTGCACGATAATGTTGATTCAAGGCTTGAAAATCCCGAGTATTCTCTTGACAGCGGACAAACATGGAATTCTTGGCCGGGCACTTACACTATCGGAGAGATGATGCCGGGTGACAGTGTGGAATTGCTGATTAGAGCGTCAATTAATTCCAATGTGCCGGAAAACACGTCTATTTCCAATACCGCTTGGATTGATGAATATTCTTTGGACCCTGACATGAATAACAATTCTGCTACGGCACAAATAAATATTGTTTGCGCAAATTATGTTATTTCTGTAATTGTTGATAACGGCACCACGCCTGAAAATCAAGTCGTTGTTTGTGACCCGAGAGGATGCACTACGGTTTATTTTTATCCAAATGATGGATACCACTTAGGTCAGTTGATAATTGACGGCAAACCACATTGTTTTTGCCCTAACCAGACTGCATATACTTTTTGTGATTTGGACGGCGACCATGAAGTTCATGCGATTTTTGTTGAAGAGCAGAAACCGGTAATAACCGCGTTTACCGCTACGCCAACATCGGGGTTAAAACCTCTTGACGTTGTGTTTAAATGCGAGGCTTATGACCCTGA
>JAMOUY010000052.1 GCA_027067895.1 Acidobacteriota bacterium | reverse complement strand
AGCCCGACTTTTCAAGATGCTCAATCATTTTAGGCAAATCATTGGGGTCGTTCTGCATATCTCCGTCAAGAGTGGCTACCAAAGTCCCTCTCGCCTCTTTAAAGCCTGCAAGAAAAGCAGCCGTCTGCCCTCTGTTTTCCTTAAAAGAAAAAAACCTAACCTTATCGGGGTACTTTTTAACCATCTCCTCAATCAGCGGAAGGGTATTGTCCGTTGAGCCGTCGTCAACAAAAATTATTTCGTATTTTTTATCAAAATTTTTCAAAGCATCCACTATCTCTTCGGTTTGAGGGACTATATTCTCCTCTTCGTTGTAAACAGGGATAACTATTGAAAGGTAAATATTCTCATCCATAATTTTGCCCCCGAGAGTTTCATTTCCGTAAAATTATATCACTAATTAAAAAAAACTCAAAAACACCGGTTTGCTTAATTTTACAAATAAAAATCCTTAAAAAAACTATTATCAAAAAAGACTACTATGCGTTATATTAGAGACTGTCATAAAATTTAGAGATTTTTTGGAGGGGGATTAGGTGGAGAGTATAAGAGAGATTTTTAAAATAGGGCACGGGCCTTCGTCTTCCCATACAATGGGGCCTGTTTTTGCGGCGGAAAAATTTTTAAAAATGTGTCCGTCCTGTGAGTTTTTCAAGGTTGAGTTATACGGAAGCCTTGCTTTAACGGGCAAAGGGCATTTTACCGACATTGCTTTAATAGATTTTTTTACTTCACAAAACAAAAAGGTTGAGATTGTATGGAAGCCCGATGAGTTTCTTCCGCTACACCCGAACGGAATGAAGTTTTTCGGATACGACGGTGATTTTAAGGAAATCGCAAACTGGACTGTTTATTCCGTCGGGGGCGGCGCCATCAAAGACGAGAAAGAGTTTAACAATCCGCCGAAATCAATCTATCCCCTGACAAAAATGGACGATATCCTTGAATGGTGCGAGGAAAAAGGCGCAACCTTGTGGGAATATGTGGAAAACTACGAGGGAAAGGAAATTTGGAATTACCTTGAAAAGGTGTGGGACACAATGGTTGATTCCATAAAGAGGGGATTGAAGCACGAAGGGGTTTTACCCGGAGAGTTACACCTGCAAAGAAAAGCCGCATCCTACCACATGAAAGCAAAAAATTCCGGGCTTTTCTTAAAATCTTTCGGGCTTGTAGCCTCGTACGCGCTTGCGGTTTCCGAGGAAAACGCCGCAGCAGGAACGGTTGTTACGGCACCAACATGCGGTTCGTCGGGGGTCTTACCCGGCGTTTTGTATTTTTTGAAAAAGTTTCATAAACTTGACAAAGAAAGAATATTAAGAGCGCTTGCAACAGCAGGTTTGATAGGAAATCTTGTAAAAGAAAACGCCTCTATTTCAGGCGCGGAAGTGGGCTGTCAAGGTGAAGTGGGAACAGCCTGCGCAATGGCATCCGCAGCAGCAACCCAACTTTTAGGCGGCACGGTTGCCCAGATTGAGTATGCCGCAGAGATGGGAATGGAACACCACCTTGGGCTTACATGCGACCCGGTTGGAGGATATGTCCAGATTCCATGCATTGAGAGAAACGCGTTTGCCGCAGGAAGGGCTTTGCAGTGCGCAACATATTCGCTTTTTTCAGACGGCAGGCACAGAATAAGTTTTGACGAGGTTGTAATTACAATGAAGGAAACAGGGTTAAGCCTTCCAACATGCTATAAGGAAACAGGGACATGCGGGCTTGCAAAACACTGGCTTGACAGCGAAAACAGAAAGAAAAAATCGTAAGGCTTCAATATTAAAACCATTCGGGGGCAAAGTTTCTGTCAAAGAAACTCCACGCAAGGTGTATAATTTTATCCGAATAGTAACCTATCGTATGTATTTTTTCAAAAAGAATTATTCCCGTTTCTTTGTGTATCACCTCATTTAGGTATAAAAAAGCGGGGACGGCTATTGCAGAAGTGTAAAATTTGTTGTGATTTTCCGCGTATTCAAGAAGTTTGATATCGTCGGACAAAAGGGCATAGTTGTTGTTTCTTATTATCAAACTTTGAATGCTTTTGTCTCCGATTGATTTCGTATCGCGCCACTTTATTTTCTTAAACCACTCTTTCGGCTCGGATTTTTCTTCAAATTCCTTTCTGATTGAAACCGAAGATATTAAAGGGACATTTGAGGCGAGGACGTTCATTGCCCTCGCCTTGTCCAAAATTATCATTGAACTTGTGTCTATTACAAAACCGTTGATATCCATCAGCCTATAAGTTTCATTAAAGCGTCAATCATTTTTGAAATTCCCGCATGCACCTCGGATATTCTCTTGCCCAACATATAGGCGGGTGTTGATATTATTTTGTTTTTTTCGTCAACGTGAAATCCGTCAACGGGGCATACAAAGTGCTTTCCCCCCATTGATTCAATAGCCTTTGCGGTTGCTTCGTCGTTTCCTATGGTTAATTCGGGATTTATCTCTCCCAACGCTGCGGCAACAACGGCAGGGGCAATACATACCGCAGCAATAGGTTTGCCCTGCGAATGAACCTCTTTCAAAAGTTTTGCCACGGACGGGTCTACCTTGGCGTTTGCGCCGTCAACGGCAAAGGTTGAAAGGTTTTTTGCAGCACCGAATCCGCCCGGCATAACAAGTGCGTCAAGTTCTTCGGCCTTTACATCGTCAATATTTTTTATCTCTCCCCTTGCGATTCTTGCGGATTCAACCAAAACATTCCTTGTTTCCCCTTCCGCAACTTCGCCGGTTAAGTGATTTATAACGTGCATTTGCGGTTTATCGGGCGCCATAACAACCATTTCGCACCCTCTTTTGTCCAATTCAAGCATTGTCAAAACCGCTTCGTGGATTTCCGCACCGTCAAAAACGCCGCAACCTGAAAGTAATACTCCTACTTTTGGCATTCCCACCTCCGTTTTTTTGCTGATTCGTTGTTATTATATCAAAATTTACCTCATATTTAAAGGTTTGAGTGGGGAAAACGCAGACCAAACAAAAGACTGTTTTTTTGTTTTTCTGTTTAGGGTGTCTAAATGTTTACATAAAAAACATTAACTTTTGAGCAAAAAACCGGTTTGGTGATAAAATTTTAAAAAAGGAGGTTGTTATGAAAAAGTACATTTTGATTTACATAGCGGTTTTTATAGCGGGATTCCTTATCTGGACAGGGCTTTACTATGCCTATACCGGGTCTATTTTAGGCGACGCAAAGTTTAGGGTTGATTACGGAATAAGGGCGGGGCTTGTGCTTGGAATATCCATTACAGGGCTGATTTTTTGGCGGGATAAGGAAAGAGAAGAAAAAAAAGAGGGGGAATAACCCCCCTTTGTTAAATATTCAATTCAGGCGTCTGGTCGCCGAATATGTATTTTTCAAAAAACGGCGTCCAATCGTCTTTTGTAATCATGTTTAAAAGCCTTATGCAGTCGTAGGTGTTAACGTATTTTCCGCTGAACGATTTAAGAATTGAACTAATCCACATAAAAAACATTCTGTCCCCGTTTTGCGCCCCGTATTTTTTCTGCATTTCAAGCCTCAAAGCGTGAAGCACAAGGGGAGCTTTGTCATA
>JAMOUY010000051.1 GCA_027067895.1 Acidobacteriota bacterium | reverse complement strand
CAAACTTGAAGCATATACGAGTTTTGAAGGCAAGGTGATAAACGAAGATGTTGCCGTAATTAGTATTCCATTTACAAACCTGTTTAATAGAAATGCTTATGCTATTTTAAACTTAAAAAGCGGTAAAATAAATTTTTTTAAAGCAGAAAATTGCTATAAACAATCAACTTATTCTGTTCCTTTTCGTTCCTCTGTTAATAAAGATTGTTTCTTTATTATTGAAAACAGGGTTATTCCACCTGAAACAACAAAAAACCTGAGAGAAAAAGAAAGAGAAAAAATGCTTTTGAAGTTAATAAAGGAACCTTTGTCTTTCTGTGTTCACAGGGTTAATATTTCTGGAAAAGAAGAAAAAAATTATTGTTTCAATGTGGATGTAAAAAATATACTTGTTGCAAGGTGTCATGGTTTAATAGAAATTGAACCGGGAAAATTTGTTTTATCTGTTCGTTTTACACGCAGGGACGATTATACCGACGCAATTATTTTATGGGATGCCAGAGAGACAAAGTTGTAAATTAAAAGGGACAAATATAAAAAGTCAGAAAATATTGACGATATTTCAACATTTACTCCTGAAAACAGATTGGATAAAATATAAAAAATTAAATTTTCAGAAGGGATTTTGAAGGTATGGCAAAGAAAATATTCTTGTTGCTTTTATTTTTAACTGTTTCCTGCGGCGGGGTAAAAGAAAAAAAGAAACCGCAAAGTGATTTGTTTACGGAATTAAGAAAGGGCAAAAACTGGGAAGAGATAATTAATTTTGATATAAACGATGTTCCATCATTTTTGACTTTTTCATACTCAAAGCACTGTAATTCCATTTTTGCTCATCCTGTTGATATGTCTGACGTTTCAAACTTTTTTTTAAAAATTCCATTGATTCAACAAAAAGAAAAAATGGAATTTCAACTTCTGGGTGACCCTGGACAATGTCCCACATGTCTGGTGCCTAAAACAATAGAAAGCGTGACGGTGTGCGATAGTATGGTTGGTGTTGGTATGTCCTATAAAGGATATAATTTTTACGATTGCGACGGAAACTTTCTTTTTCAGTTTATTGCAAACGGTTGCTCAGGCGGTCCATGCTTTTTTTATGAGGATAAATTAATTTCCTTTCCTTTTGATTCCGGTTTCTTAGATTATGCGGTTTATGTTTTTGATTTACAAACAAGAAAGTTGGTTGCAAAACATATAAAAAAAGGGGAATTATTGAAAATTATATCCTTTTCCGGAAAAAAAGAATTTTCTACAAAAAACGGGAAAGTATCAGGTGTAGGCGAGAGGCTTCTGATGTTTGATTATGTTCAAATTGGGCCACAGATAATAATGCTGCCTCAGGCAAATTCCCTTGGCACAAAGGATTTTTTAGTTGTGTCCTTGGATAATTTCGCCATTAAAACGATTTCCCTTGATAAATACCGCAAATATTTAAACAAAAATTTTCCTGAAAAACATGTTGAAGTGTTCAGCACTATTACAAGAAAAAAAGAAAATTTAATAATGGTAAGAAATTTATTGATTTTTGAAAGAGGGGAAATTGGTAACTTAAAAAAGAAATACGGATATTTTTTGTTGCTTGAATTGGATTTGGAAGGAAATTTAAAGGGAATGTATGCCCCGCCAAAGGGAATATTTGGGGAAAATGTAATAGGCGTTGCGCCTGTTGATATAGAGTATATAGGCAATGACGAATATTTGTTAAATGAATTTCAATTTTTGAAAACTCTTAACAAAAAGCATAGACACGAGGCTATTAGCCATTTGATAAAGTTTAAAGCAAAAAAGCTCTCTGATAAAGAAGTTAAGGAAATTATGAAAGTATTGTGATAGATTTTACCCCTTTACAAAAAATGAATTTATAGAAAAACACGGTCTTATAACTTCTCTTGATACCTATAATGGCGATATTTTTGTGGGAGTGAATTTGTTGATGAGAGAGAAGGATTTCGGGAATAATTCACCTTTTTGCTATTTTTTTGTAAGATTTGACAAAAACGGAATATTGAAGGGGATTTATACCCATCCTGTGAATTTATACGAAAAAAATATTAATTCTATACTTCTTGATTTTGAAGTTGCGAGTGTTGAGAAAGACAAAGTTGAATTTCTGGTTAATGAATGGATAGCAGATATTAAAAAAAATATAAAAAAGAAAGATAAGCATAAAATTCAAAGAATAATTAAATTTTCGGGAATTTATTTTAGAAATCTGAAAGATATTTCAGACAAAAAGTGGGAATAAATTTTTATTAAATGGATTGGCTTCTAATTTTTTTTGTTTTTGTTGTGTGATAGTTTTGGATAATAGTTTTTATTGCTTTTAAGGGATAGATAAATTACAATTTTTTTAAAGGGTTTTAATTTTTTATCGGAGGGAAAATATGGCATTGCTTGATTATGAAAAGATTTTAGGAGGAAAAGAGGCTCAGAATCTTCTTGAACACAAGTGTAAGACAATTCCGAAAGAGATGATTCATGCTCCCGGGCCCGATTTTGTGGACAGAATTTTTATTCAAAGCGACAGAAAGCCTGCGGTATTGGTAAATCTTCAAAGGCTTTACAACACGGGAAGGCTTGCAGGGACAGGCTATCTTTCCATTCTTCCCGTTGACCAAGGGATAGAGCATACGGCAGGTGCGTCTTTTGCTCCCAATCCAATTTATTTTGACCCGGAAAATATTGTCAAACTTGCAATTGAGGGCGGATGTAATGCGGTGGCCACAACTTTGGGCGTTTTGGGCTCTGTTGCAAGAAAGTATGCCCACAAAATTCCTTTTGTTTTAAAGATAAACCATAACGAACTGCTGACCTATCCGAACAAATATGACCAGATTCTTTTTGCGTCTGTTGACCAAGCCTTTGATATGGGCTGTGCCGCAATTGGCGCTACCATTTATTTCGGTTCGCCGGAATCTTCAAGGCAGATTCAAGAGATTTCAAGGGCTTTTGAGTATGCCCATTCTTTGGGAATGGCAACAATATTGTGGTGCTATTTGAGAAATCCCGCTTTTAAAAAGGACGGTAAAGATTATCATGTTGCCGCAGACCTTACCAATCAGGCAAATCACCTCGGCGTTACTATTGAGGCTGATATTGTTAAACAGAAGCAGGCGGAAAACAACGGCGGTTTTCTTGCTATAAATTTCGCCAAAACGCATAAACTTGTTTACGAGAAACTGACTTCCGACCATCCCATTGATTTGACAAGGTATCAGGTGGCCGGTTGTTATATGGGAAGGATAGGATTAATTAACTCCGGCGGTCCTTCGGGGGAAAACGACCTTGCACAGGCTGTTAAAACATCAATTATTAACAAAAGGGCAGGCGGAATGGGACTTATTTCAGGAAGAAAGGCTTTTCAGAAGCCTATGGACGAGGGGGTAAAACTCTTAAACGCAATTCAGGACGTTTTTCTTGATAAAGACGTAACGCTTGCTTAATTTTTTTTGATTTTTGAAATAATTTTGCCGGGCTTTTTGCCCGGTTTTTTTGTTTTTAGAATTTGCCCGTTTCTATTTTCCCGTTTTTATACCACAGTTTTTCAATGTTTTTTTCGGTAAATCCATA
>JAMOUY010000050.1 GCA_027067895.1 Acidobacteriota bacterium | reverse complement strand
TGAAGAAATAAAAGACGGAAGTTGCGCAAAATTACAGCCGGATACGGGGGATTTATCGTAAGAGTCAAGGTCAAAGTCAAAAGGATTTGCCTTTTCCCACTCCGCTTTATCCAAATCTTTTTTCAACGGCAAAGCCAAACAAACGTTTTTCCTTATGTCAATTCCCCTTGAAGCGTTGTAAAACCTAACCTCTCCTTTTGCTATCAAATGAGGAAGATAAATACAGTTTTCGGCGGTAAGGTTATGGAAAAATTCCTTAATTCCTTCCGGCACATAGGGTTTAACCTTTCCTTTCTCAACCGTTTTCTTTTCAGCAGGTTTGGGTTGCTCATCAGACAATTCGGTTTTCTGCTTTTTATCCTTCATTAAAACCTTAATCTGCTCGGAAGAAAGGGGGCCTGCAAGATAACTTAAAACCCATCTCGTACCGAACAAAACAGGCTCTTCAATATGCGCGCTTTTAAGCAGAAACGTTCTTTTAGGCATTGAAGCAAGAAGAGAATGAACCGTTTTTTTGTCAAAAGCGTTGTCTCCCGCCTTGATAAATCCGTCAATCACCCTTTCAATATCCTGTTTAGTCTGCAACCTTCCGACAAACCAAGAGCCTATATTTGACAAGCCTTTGTAGTCAAGGTCAACAGGGTTTTGGGTGGACAAAACAACTCCCAAGCCGTAAGCCCTCGCCTGTTTCAAAAGAATAAGCATAGGCTTTTTTGAAGGCGGACTTGACGTTGCGGGAAAGTATCCGAAAATCTCATCCATGTAAAGCAACGCTTTCAAACTCGGCGTGCCTTTCAATCCCCTCATCCAGCCGACAATTCTGTTTAAAAGAAGGGTGACGAAAAACATTCTTTCCCTGTCGCTTAAATGGGCTATGGAAATTATTGAAACCTTCGGTTTTCCTTCCTTTGTGTAAAGCAGAGAAGAAATATTCAACTCTTCGCCTTTTACCCAACTCTCAAACGAAGGCGAAGCGATAATGTTGTTCAACTTCATCGCAAGTTTAAGCCTTTCGTTTTGAGGGAAAAAAGTTTTCAGAGGCAACACACCTATTCTGTCAAAGGGCGGATTTGCCACGCTTCCTATAATCTCTTCAAAGGTGAGAGAAACTTCCCTTTTCCAAAAATGCTTCAAAATCGCGGACAAAAACACATAAGGCTTTGAAGAGAGAGGGTCTGCGTCCTCGCCTATTAAAGACAACACCGAACTTACCGTTGAATCAATCAAATACGCAAAACTGTCGGTATCCTCAATAACGTCTTTCCCCGGCGCTTTGAAACTTCCAAGAACGTTTAACGGAATTCCGCTTGTGCTTCCGGGGGTGTAGATTGTAAAATCCGCGCCGTTTTTAAACCTTTTTACCCTCTCGGCGCTCTGTCCGAAACTTTCTATTCCCTTCTTCCACTTTGCGGCTGTTTTTTCCGCAAGTTCTTCCGGGGAAATCCCCTTTCTCTTAGCCTCGGATTTGTCAATCCAAGGAAGGAAATCCTCAGGCTTGAAGTCCGGAAAGGCAAGAAGAAGGTTTCCCATATCCCCTTTCGGGTCAATAACGATTGAGGGAATTCCGTCCAAAACAGCCTCTTCAATCAAAGATATTCCAAGTCCGGTTTTTCCGCTTCCGGTCATACCGATAATTGCCGCATGAGTGGTAAGGTTGTTGCTTTTCAAAAGAAATAAATCTTCCAATCCTTCGTCTTTCAAATCCTTTTGTTTTCCAAGATAAAAAAGGCCTATTTTCTCGTAAATATCTTTCAATTCCATAAAAACTCCTCAATTTTTTTTAGATTATACCAAAAAGAACAGAAAAATCGGATTAAAATAGCGCGGATTTTTGTCAAATCAACAATCAATTCGGTGAAAAAAATTCTGAAAAAAATAAAAAAAGACAAAAAAACACAAACATTTTGCGCCGAAAAAACCGTTTATCTAAGAAAAAACCTTTTACTCGGCAAAAGGCAAAAACAAAAACTTAATTTTAATAATATTTTCTATTGCAAGAGGCAAAAAAAGAGTTAAAATAAATTTTGCACACTTTATTTTAGGGAGGTTGTATGGTTTCCGACCTATCTTATGACCGATGCGTAGGAAGAAAGTTTTGGGGTATTAACCATTATTTATTAAGAGACTATACCAACGGATAGCATAGGAGGTAAAAATTGAAAGCATTAGGAAGACATATTCTTGTAGAGTTTTATGATTGTAATCCATCCCTTCTTAACGAAGTTGATTTTATTGAAAAGGTAATGAACGAAGCCGCAGACAAAGCGGGCGCCACAATCGTTACCAGCAACTTTCACCATTTCAGCCCTCACGGAGTTTCAGGCGTTGTAATAATCGCCGAATCCCATTTAACAATTCATACTTGGCCTGAATACGGCTATGCCGCAGTTGACCTTTTTACATGCGGAGAAACCGTTGACCCATGGGTTGCCTTTGAGCACCTGAAACAGACGCTTGAATGCTCTCACTATTCCGCAATGGAAATGAAAAGGGGACAGTTGGGCATAGTAAATCAGGAATTGAAAGAGTATCATCACAAACCTGTAACGGCTTAAAAAAGCCTTTTCGGAGAAACAAATGAATCTTTGGTTTACGGAAAATCAGACGGACAATTTGCGTCTGTCTTTCAGAATAAAAAAACTTCTTGCATACAGGGAAAGCAAATTCCAGAAACTTGCGGTTTACGACACCTTTGAGTACGGAAAACTTTTTACCCTTGACGACTTTGTAATGCTTACCGAAAAAGACGAATTTGTTTACCATGAAATGATTTCCCACGTTGCTTTAAACTGCCACCCCAACCCCGAAAACATACTTGTAATCGGCGGGGGAGACGGCGGGACTATAAGGGAAATTGAAAAACACGACAGAGTAAAAAACATAACCCTTGTTGAAATTGACGAAGAGGTTGTAAAAATATCAAAAGAGTTTCTTCCCTTTGTTGCATGCGGATTTGAGGACAAAAGGGTAAAAGTTTACATTGAAGACGGAATAGAATACATAAAAAACCACAAAAACGAATTTGACATAATCTTCATAGACTCAACAGACCCTGTCGCATTTGCCGAAGGGCTTTTTCACACGGAATTTTACCAATTTGTCTTTGAGGCATTGAAAGAAGACGGAATTATGGTTGCTCAGACGGAATACCCGTTTCTCAAAGGGGATTTTATCAAGCAGGTGTTTTCTTCTTTAAAAGAAGTTTTTCCGATAGTTTCGCCTTACCTTGCGTCAATACCAACCTACCCCACCGGATTGTGGAGTTTTGCTTTTGCGTCAAAAAAATATCATTTTATTAAAAACGCAAACTTTGAATACATTAAACCGTTTGAAAAAGAGTTGAAATACTATTCTCCCGAAATCCACAAAGCGTGTTTCTCTTTACCGCCGTTTATAAAGAAACTTGTCTAAACAGAAAAAAAAACTAAAAAAGGCCGGCATTCAAGCCGGTCGTTGTTTTATCCGCTTTGTTTTTTATTTTGTTTATTTCGTTCCGACAAGAGCCGTCATAAAAGTCCTTGCATTGTCTCCGTTTACAATTATACCGACAACCGGGTCGCTTGAAATATAGCGAATG
>JAMOUY010000049.1 GCA_027067895.1 Acidobacteriota bacterium | reverse complement strand
CACATTAAAATAATGAAAGCAATGCCCAACGCCCCTATTACAAGTTTCGGATACCTTGTTGCGGTTTTGATTTTTTCCTTTGTATCTTTTTCGTTTTCAAGAATTAACGCAATTCTGTCAAGAATTTCCGGCAAAACTCCGCCTTCTTCCGCCACTGTTATCATGTTTATTTGCATTCTTGTGAAAATATCCGGATGCTCTGTCATTGCTTCCGAAAAAGATGCTCCCTCTTCAATTCTTTCCCTAACCCTTTGCACCGCTTTTGCAAGTTTTTCGTTGGAAAGTTGTTTGCTTACAATTTGCAGAGACTGAATTAGGGGGACGCCTGCGTCAATTAAAGTTGCCATCTGTCTGAAAAAAAGTATTTGGTCTGTTAATTTTATTTTATCCGGGAATATTTTAAGTGTTAGCAGTCCGCTTTTTTTAATTTCCTGAATTTTTATGGGAATGTAATTTAAAGATTCAAGTTTTTTGTAAAGTTCCTTTTCGCTTTCAACCTCAAAAGTGTTTTCTATCAAATTTCCCAATTCGTCTCTTGCTTTTACGTAATATTTCGGCATTTTACTCGGTAATCCTTGTTACTCTCAAAACTTCTTCAAGGGTTGTTATTCCTTCAATAACCTTGTTAAACCCGTCCTGTTGCATTGTTATGTAGCCAAGTTTCTTGGCTTTTTCAATAATTTCGTCCGGGGTTTTTTTGCCGACAATCATTTTTCTAATTTCCGAATTTACAATAAGAATTTCATAAATTCCTGTTCTTCCCTTGTATCCTGTGTTAGAGCATATTGAGCAGCCTTTGCCTTTTTTCAATTTCAAAGTTTCGTTAAGCGGGTAGCCTAAAACCATTTTTTCGTCGTCTCTTGCGATGTATGAAACTTCGCAGTTGGGACAAATTTTTCTAACAAGCCTTTGGCCGATTATCGCTCTGATTGAAGATGCAAGCAGAAAAGGCTCAATTTCCATTTCAATAAGTCTTGAAATTGTGGACGATGCGTCGTTTGTGTGAATTGTAGAAAGAACAAGGTGTCCCGTTAACGCTGCCTGCACCGCAATCTCAGCGGTTTCTTTATCCCTGATTTCTCCGACCATAATAATATCCGGGTCTTGACGAAGAATTGCTCTTAGCCCGTTAGCAAAAGTAATTCCCGCCTGCGGATTAACCTGAACCTGATTTATGTTGTCAAACTGATACTCAACAGGGTCTTCAATCGTGATAATATTTTTGTCTTCCGAATTTAATTCCTTCAAGCAGGAATAAAGCGTTGTCGTTTTTCCGCTTCCGGTAGGGCCTGTTACAAGAATTATCCCGTTAGGCTGATTTAACAGTTTTTTGATTGTTTTTAAATGCCTTTCGTTTAGTCCCAAAGATGTTAAACCTACCGAGGCGGACGATTTGTCTAAAAGACGCATTACAATCTTTTCCCCGTAAATGGTGGGAAGGGTTGAAACCCTTATATCGTAATCCTTCATTCCAAGTTTTAACTGAATTCTTCCGTCCTGCGGGCTTCTTTTCTCAGCAATATCCATGTTGGAAAGAATTTTTATTCTTGAAATAACCGCCGAATTGAGAGAATAGGGAATGTTGAAATCTTGTTCCCTTAAAATTCCGTCAATTCTAAATCTTATTCTCAACTTTGTTTTTCCCGGTTCAATGTGAATATCGCTTGCCTCTTTTTGGGAAGCCTGCATCAAAATATTGTTTACAAGTTTTATAACAGGTTTATCAACAAGGTCTGTTTCAAGATTTTCGTCGTCTAAATTTAATACTTCAAAATCCGCCCTTGCGTAAAAGTGTTCTAGCGCTTTCTCAATTTCTTTTGCACTGCTGACAACAACGTTTACTTTTTTGCCGGTCATTGATGCGATATCGTCTATCAAATAAATATTTAACGGGTCGGCAACAGCCACCGTTAATGTGTCGTCAACGAGAAAAAGAGGAATAACTTTGTTTCTTTTGCAAAAATTTTCCGGCAAAAGCCCTACGACCTCAGGGTCAAAAAGCATACTGCCTACTTCAAGGTAAGGAATATTTAACTGATGACTTATAGCCCTTAAAATATCTTCTTCCCTTACAAAGTTAAGTTGAATTAGTGCTTCGCCTAATCTAAGATTGTGTTTTTTTGCATAGGATAATGCCTCTTCCAACTGCTCGTCGGTAATTAAACCGCTTTCTTTGAGTATCTGTCCAATTTTTTTTCTTTCAGTTGCCATAATTACACCTTATTTTTTTATAATTCAAGTATAATGTAAAATAAATTTTGTTGTCAACTAAACTATTGCTATAATATAACGGAAATATAGAAAAAGGGAGATGACAGATGCTATATGTTAATGTTAGCCCTGACAGTTTAAACGGAATAGTCAATGTTAACATCAAGGGTAAAATTGACACAATAGGAAACGACATATTGAAGACCAAGATTGAGCCATACTTGGAAGATGCTGTTTTTCAAAAAATTATAATTAATTTAAAGGATTGTGATTTTATTACCTCTGTTGGATTGGGTGCTCTTGTTGGTCTGCATAAAAAAGCGGAAGAAACAGGGAAGAAAATTATTTTTACCGAATTACACAAAAATGTTGAGAGTATATTTAAGATAACCAATCTTTATAACTTTTTTAATATTGAGTAAATCATGCTTCAATTTAAAAAAAGTGAATTCAGGGATTATTTTGAAACCATACTGATAGGGATACTTGCGGTTACCTTTGCCAAAACATTTGTTTTTCAAAACTTCAAAATTCCCACATCCTCAATGGAAGACACTCTGCTTATAGGAGACCATCTTGCAGTAAATAAATTTATATTCGGTCCCGTGAGTTTTGAATGGGAGAAAAAGATTTTCCCCCAGAGGGATGTAAAAAGGGGAGATGTTATTGTATTTCGTTCGCCTGAGAATACCGATATAGATTTTATAAAAAGAGCAATAGGTTTGCCCGGGGATATAATTGAAATAAAGGATAAACAAGTTTACATAAACGGAAAGCGATTAAACGAGCCTTATGTCGTTTTTAAAGACAAATATAATATTTTCAGAGACGGCCCGTATAAAATAAGAGATAACTTTGGCCCCGTAAGAATACCGGAAGGCCATTACTTTGCCATGGGAGACAACAGAGACAACAGTGATGACAGCAGATTTTGGGGGTTTGTTCCGAGAGAGTACATTAGAGGCAGAGCGGTGGTTGTTTGGTGGAGTTATCCCGAAGAAAGAGGAGCATATAGAAAAACCGGGGTTGTTAATTTTATAAAAGACATATTTGATAAAGCGGTGCACTTTTTTACAAAAACAAGGTGGAACAGGTTTTTCATGGAAATTAGATAAATTTTTTGAAAAAAACGGTTGACTTTTGGCGATAAATCATTAAAATCTTTTCTTGTCTGTTTGGGAAAGCGACGAACGTTAATTAAAAGAAAAAACCTAAAAAAACGGTTGACACGGCAGGGAAAAAGTTTTATATTAATTATCCCGCAAGGGATTTTTTGGCTCTTTGACAACTGGATAGAGGTGGAAGGATGTAATAGTTTTGCGGCCTATTTTATATAGAATAGGTTTTTTTTGAATAACGCACAGGAAGACTTTTTGTGTTAGATATTTAACATGAGGGTTTGATCCTGGCTCAGAATGAACG
>JAMOUY010000048.1 GCA_027067895.1 Acidobacteriota bacterium | reverse complement strand
CCGTTTCCTATTGCAACGACCTTGATTTTGTATTTTTCTATCAAATTCAATGCGATTTTTTTTGCCTCTTCAACTTTCTCATGGGGTTTTGTGGGATAAATTGTGGCATTTTCAAGAAGTTTCCCCGTTTCGCTTAATGCGACAATTTTGCACCCCGTCCTGTATCCCGGGTCAACGCCTAAAACGGGAATTGTGCCTGCCGGCGGCATAAGTAGAAGATTTTCAAGGTTTTTGGCAAAAACCCCGATTGCGTCAAGGTCTGCGTTTTTCTTTAACTCCATTCTTATGTCAAGTTCAATTGAGGGGAAAACAAGCCTTTTCAAAGCGTCATACAAAACTTTTTTGAGAAAATCGCCATAAACGTGTTTATCGTCAAAAAACAGAGAGTTAACTCTCTCATAGGCTTTGTCCATGTCTATTTCAATCTTTGACCTTAAAACCTTTTCCTTTTCGCCTCTTCTTATGGCAAGTATTCTGTGCGAGGGAATTGTTTTTACCTTTTCGGAATAAGAGTAATACATCTCATATTTAGACCTTTTGTCTTCAAAATCCTTTGTTGCCGAAACGCTTATAACACCTTCATTCCAAAACATTTCTCTAACGGTTTTTCTCAAAGAGGAATTTTCGCCAAACCTTTCGGCAAGTATATAGCCTGCATATTCAAGGGCTTTTTCAACATTTTCAACCTGTTTTTCCGGATTAACAAAATCCTTTGCAAGAATTTCAAGATTTTCCCCTTCTCCTTGCAGTATCTTTTCCGCAAGAGGTTCAAGCCCCATCTCTTTGCCTATTGTGGCCTTTGTCCTTCTTTTTGGCTTAAACGGAAGGTAAATGTCCTCCAACTCGGTTTTGGAAAAGGTTTCTTCAATTTTCTTCTTCAACTCGTCCGTAAGTTTTCCCTGTTCTTCAATTGTTTTCAAAACCGTTTTTTTTCTGTCGTTTAATTCGGTTATGTATTCAAACATGTCTTTTATGTTTAAAATCTCGGTTTCGTTAAGATTCCCCGTTCTTTCCTTCCTGTACCTTGCAATAAAGGGAACGGTGTTTCCCTCTTCAAGAAGGGAAATGACGGTTTTAACCTGATTTTCGCCTAAATTAAGGCTTTGAGAGATAAAAGAAATTTCTTTTTGATTCAGCATAATAACCCCTTATAACTTATTTACCGAATGCTTATTTTACCATTTGAGAGAGGCAATTAAAATCTTGAAAATTTTTTCTTATAATACTCGCCGATAATGTCAAGGCTTAACACGGTGAAAAAAAGCAAAAGAGACGGGGGTATATAAGTCCAAGGGGCTATGCCTAAATAGGAAAATCCGTCAAGAATCATTTTTCCCCAACTCGGCTCGGGTGCTTTTATCCCCATTCCAAGAAAACTTAAAGACGACTCGGCAATAAGCATTCCTGAAAATCCGAATATCGCAATGGGAAGCATTACGGGAAAAATGTGGGGGAAAAAATGGTTTTTAAAGAGATGGAAAAATGACGCCCCGTTTGCCTTTGCATATTCAACAAATTGATTTTCTTTTAATTTTATAACTTCTCCCCTGACAAGCCTTGCGGTAAAAAGCCAGCCTATAAACCCTAAAACAAGGGCAAAAAGAACAATATTGTTTCCTATTATCGGGGACAAAAGAATTAAAACAAAAAGCATGGGAACACTGTAAAAAAGTTCAAATATTCTGCTGAATATAAAATCCGGCCATCCGCCCAAATATCCGGAAATCCCTCCTAAAAAACATCCTATAAAAAGGGAAACCGCAGTTGCGATAAAACTTACAAGAAAAGAGTTGTATGTGCCTTTTATAAGCCTTGCCAAAATATCCCTGCCAAGTCCGTCCGTGCCTAAAATATGCTTTTTTGACGGCGGGGATAAAAATGCGGTTTTGTCTATATCATAGGCCGAATAGGGATACAAAGCCAATTTTTTCCCGTCAAACACTCCATTTCCAGCCAGAATTCCTGAAAAAAGAGAAATCAGCATTAAAAACAGAAGATAAAAAAATGCAAAATTTTTAAGTATTTTTCTCATTAAAATCTCCGGCCTTGAAACATTCATAAAGAATATCGGTAACAAAAATACTGAAAAAAACCGCAGCAACGTTTATAAAACTAACCGCTATCAACAAAGGAAAATCCCTATATTTTACCGCAGTAAAAAAAACATTCCCTATTCCCGGATAACCGAAAATGGTTTCAACAATTATTGACCCCCCTAACAAACCGGGAATTATAAAAGTGAAAAGCGAAATAAACGGAAAAATTGCGTTTTTCAACACATGTTTTACCTTGTTTTTCAAAGTGTCAACTCCCCTGACAGTAAGGGCAAGTATGTGGTAATTTTCAAGAATTCCTACAATTGAATTTTTGGTAAACCTTGCAAGAAAAATAATTGAAGCCAAACTTAGACTTAAAGCGGGAAGAAACAAGTGTTTAAGAATATCAAAAAACCTGCCCCAAAAGGATAATTCGTAATGGTCAATACTTATCATCCCCGAACTTGGAAAAAGCCCTAACTTCAAAGAAAATACAAGGATAAGGAAAATTGCCAAAATAAAATCGGGAACCGCATAAATCACAAAGAAAAAAATTTCAATTATTTTTAAAAACGCATTTTTAAAAACGGCGCTGAATATTCCCAAAAAAATCCCAAACAAAAGCAGAATAAACATTGAAAAAGCATTCAAAACAACAGTATTTTTCAGCCTTTCCGCAACAATAACATCAACCCTTTCCCCGAAATAACTTGAATGGCCGAATGAAAAAGACGGAATTTTTTTTAACCAATAAAAAAACTCAAATGTTGTTTTTTTAAAATCAAATTTATTAGCTGAATATCCTGTTTTATAGCCCTGAATCCTTATACTGTTTGAGCTTGCCTTGAATTTTGTAGCCGAAATTATTACAAAAACAATAAAAAAAACAATGAAAATTGAAATTATGGTAAAAAAAAGTTTTTTTAAAACAAATGAGATTGTCATAAAAAAATTATAAATCTTTAATATTTCTTCTGCAAGCGTTTAGGCACATACACCTTAATAATTCCCGGATACCATTTAAACATTCCCAACGGCGAAGGCTTTAAATTTCTGTACCTGTTGCTTGCAATCACCAAAGCGGAAGGATAATACAAAAACAAATAAGGTTGTTCTTTGTATAGAATGTCCTGAATTCTGAAACAGATATTTAGCCTGTCTTCCTCATCAAAAGAATGGTTTAATTTATCAAGCAATTTTTCAATTTCCGGATTCACATAGTTGTTAATATTCATTGAGTAAATTCCCTTTGACTCGGCAAACATTGAAAAAAGATAACTTGGCGAAGGATAAATCATCCATCCGGTAAGCACTCCGTCATAATCAAGCGAAACTATCTTTTTTTCATAAACGCTTCTTTCTTCTTGGTCAATTATCAATTTTATTCCCGCTTTTTTAAAATTTTCCTGCAAATATACGGCAATTCTGTCAAACAAAGCGACTCCTGATTCAACCAACAACCTAACGGTCAATTCATTTCCGTTTTCGTCTTGAAGAAAACCGTCTCCGTCTTTATCGGTATATCCCGCCATAATTAAAAGCTTTCTTGCCCTTTCAACATCAAAAGGAAAGGGTGAGAGATTTTTGTTAAAGTATTTA
>JAMOUY010000047.1 GCA_027067895.1 Acidobacteriota bacterium | reverse complement strand
AAACTTGTGATTTTTATAGGTTTTACAATTCTTTTCTCTCTGTCTTCCTTTGCGGGAAGCGTTAAAGCCTATGTGTCTAACAGCAAGGTAGGTACCGAGGACACCTTGACTTTTACAATAGAGGGAGAAAATCTTGACGGAGATATGACAATATCTTCTCCCCTGAACTTCCCCGGTTTTACAATTGTTAGCGGTCCAAACAGAGGGCAGTCAATCTCAATAATAAACGGAAGCATGACAAAAAAAACAACCGTAAGTTTTGTGCTTGCGCCTGAAAAAGAGGGAAAATTTACAATACCTTCTTTTACCGTAAAGGTTGGAGACAAAGAATTTAAAACAAATCCGATAGATGTTGAGGTTGTGAGCGGAAGTATTGTTCCCAAACGCAGAAACAGAGGCAATGCGTACGACCCGTTTGACAACTTTTTCAATGACGACTTTTTTCCCACGCCTAGGCCGAGGCATGTAAGCGCCGAAGATATTTTTATCCGAACCGAGGTTTCAAAGAAAAAGGTTTACGTGGGAGAGCCTGTTCTTGTAAAATTCAGGCTTTTTACAACAGTGCCAATAACTCAACTTGCATTGCAGGAAACACCGTCGTTTCAGGGATTTCTTGCCTACGACGTTGATACTAACCAAAAAATTCGTTTTGAATCAGCCGTTGTGGGGGGCAGAAGGTATAACACTGCGATAATTTACAAGAAGGTGCTTTATCCCACCACAAGCGGAGAACTTGTTATAGCCCCGGTAAGTTTTGTTTTAAACGCTCAGGCCGATTTCTTTTTCGGGAAAAGAGTGGTTAGAAAAAGCGAGCCTGTAAGGATTAAGGTTTTGCCTCTTCCCGAAGCGCCTGAGGATTTTTCGGGACTTGTGGGGAACTTTGATATTCAGGCTTCATGCGATACCAAAAACGCAAAAGTGGGGCAGTCTATCTCTTTGAAAGTTGTTGTAAGCGGGGAAGGGGATTTAAAATCCCTTGACAATATAATTCCCGATACAATAGAAGGCTTTAAGGTTTTCAAACCGTCTTCCCCGAAAATAAAGTCCTCAAATCCTTTAAAACAATCAAAGGTTTGGGACGTAATTCTTGTCCCCGTAAAAGAGGGGGTTTTGACAATCCCGCCGTTTAAATTGGTTTACTTTGACCCGGTAAGGGAAAAATACATTACAAAAACCACCAACCCAATAGAGATAACGGTAAAAGGCAAGGTTGAGGCTGGAAGCGGGCAGGGAGTGATTTCTCCCGGCGGAGTAAACGAATTAACCGTATTAAACAGGGATATAGCGTATATAAAAACCGGGAAAATTGACGTTTTCGGATACATTGTTGAAAACAAAATTGTTTTAATTGCAAGCGGAGTATTGCCTGTTTTCTTTCTGATTTTCGGTTTTATGGTGAAAATCAGGGACGAAAAGAGAAAAAACGATGCTGAATACAGAAAAGCAAAGGCTTACTCTTTCTTTAAGTCAAAACTCAAACTTGCAAAAAAATATGCCAAAAAGAAAAAATCCAAAGAGTTTTATCAGACACTTTCAAAAGCGGTTGTTGAGTATTTTGCGGATAAATTCTCAAAACACAACATTGATTTGAGAATAGACCAGATTGAAACAATGCTGAAAGAGAAAGGGATAGACGAAAAACTTATAAACCAGTTAACAAATTTTGTTGAATACTGCGATTTTGAAAGTTATACGCCCCATTCTTCGGGCATTAAGGTTGAGTTAATCAAAGAGGCGGAAGAGATTGTAGGCAAGATGGAGAAGGCGTTATGAGAAAGATACTTGTTTCAGCGTTTTTTATTTTTTCGTTTTTGATGGTTTTTGCCGGCGATATTAACGCGGATTTTCAAAAGGCAAACAAACTTTACACCGAAAAAAAGTACAATGAAGCGTTGAAGTTATACAAAAAAATTGAAGAAAAACTTAAAAAGGGAAACAAACATTCCTTTAAATTGAATTACAACTTGGGTTGCGTCTATTACAGGCTTAACGAAATCGCCCCGTCAAGGTATTATTTTGAAAAGGCGAAAAAAATAAAGCCTTTTGACAAAGATTTACTCAAAAACATATCTCTCATTAAAAAAAGCCTTAAAGACGGCGAAAAAGAAATTCAAAAGGGAGTTTTTCTGAAATTTTATGAAAAACTTTACCTTTCTTTCAGTTTAAACACTTTAACTTTCTTATCTATCTTCTTCTTTTTAATACTCTTTTTGTTTGTCGCAATGTTTGTTTCCGGCAGGTTTGACAAAAAGAAGATGTATTACGGAATGGGAATAACCCTTTTTCTTTTCCTTTTAACTTCGGTAATGTTTTATTCAAGGTATAAGTTTACCTTTGCTCCGAAAGCAATTGTTTTTGAGAAAGAAGCCGACGTTTTTTCCGAGCCGAACACATCGTCAACAGTTCTTTTTAAACTTCATGAGGGGACAAAGGTTTCTGTTGAAGAGGAATTAAACGGATACTCTCACATATCCCTTCCAGACGGATTGAACGGTTGGATAGATTCAAGAAACATAAAGGAATTTTGAATTTTATAATCTGTGCCCGTAGTTTAACCGGATAAAACGCCGGCCTCCGGAGCCGGAAAGTGCGGGTTCGACTCCCGCCGGGCGCACCATATTAGATTTTGGATTTTAGATTTTGGATTTTGGATTGAGGAAGAGAACTCATTCTAATTTAAAATTCAAAATTCATAATCCAAAATCCAAAATTCTTTTAAAAGGGGTTACCATTTTTTTAAATTCCTTTACTCAAAAAATTATCTCTATTAAAATGAATCTGTAATTTTAAAATTCGGGGGATTAAATGTGTGGAATTGCTGGAATTATCGGTGTTGAAAACGCTTCAAAACAGGTTGCCATGGCTTTGCAGGCTATTCAGCATAGAGGGCAGGACTCTGCCGGAATAGGTGCTAAAAAGGGAAACCATTTCAGGCTTTTTAAAGACATAGGGCTTGTCCATCAAATCTTTGACGAAAAAGAGTTAAACAGGCTGGAAGGAAGGCTTGCCGTCGGACATGTAAGGTATCCCACCATAGGCGGAAACAGCAAGGAAGACGCACAGCCCTTTTATTCAAGGTGGCCGGGAATTATTATGGCACACAACGGAAATATTACCAATTTTGAAGAGATTAAGGAGTATCTTCTTTCCCAGTCAATATTTCTTTCAAGCAAATGCGATATTGAGCCTGTATTGTACATACTCTCAAACGCAATTATTAAAGACAACGTGAAAAGGGTTTATTCCTTTGAGGACGTTATAAAAGGCTTAAAAGAAACCTTTAAGATAGTGAAAGGGGCATATTCGCTTCTTGGAATAATGAGCATTGACGGTAAAGACACTATGTTTGTCGCAAGAGACCCTTACGGAATAAGGCCTGCGGTTTGGGGCAAAAAAGGGGATTCTTACATGGTTTGTTCGGAAAGCGTTTGCATGGACGTGCTTGATTACGAGTATATGGGAAGCGTTAAGCCCGGGCATGTTATGTTTTTCAGGGAAGGCGAGGAGCCGAGAGAATTTGAAATAGAAAAAAAGGGCGTAGCCCCGTGTATTTTTGAATACATTTATTTTGCAAGGCCTGATTCAAAGATAAACGACCACTGCGTTTACGAAAAGAGAATGGAGTTGGGAAAACTTCTTGCGGACG
>JAMOUY010000046.1 GCA_027067895.1 Acidobacteriota bacterium | reverse complement strand
ACGGTTGCGGCAATTACAAGAGACGATTTAATAAATTACCACAGAAAATATTTTTCCGGTAAAAACGCCGTTATGTATATTTTCGGAGATTTCAACGAAAAAGAGATAAAGAAGTTGCTGAAAGGGAAATTCGGAAAACTGCAAGCCGGAGAAAAGATTGCAATTCCTCAGGAAATCAAGCCTGAAAAGCCCGGCGTTTACTTTGTGCAAAGAGAGGGTATAACCCAGTCAAACATAGTTTTCGGAAACCTTGTTAAAATGAAGAAAAGCAATCCCGATTATCCAGCCGCGGTTATTTTTTCAAGAATTTTAGGCGGCGGATTTTCTTCAAGGTTTATGAAAACAATAAGAAGGGATATGGGGCTTTCCTATTCGCCCCATGCGTATATTTACGCCCCCTATGAGTATTACGGATTCTTTTTAGGCGCTATTAACACAAGGCTTGACGCCACCGCAAAGGTTATTGAGATAGCAAAAAACATAATTGCTGATATTCAAAAAAACGGCGTTGGTGAGGATGAATTAAATCAGGTAAAAGACGAATATTTAAACTCATACGTATTTCAGTTTGACAGCAAGGAAAAACAGGTTGCAAAGCAGGCAATTTACACCTTTTACGGTTATCCGGTTGATTTTAACGAAAGGTTTTTCAATGCTATAAAAAAGGTTAGCGCAAAGGATGTCCAAAATGTTGCCAAAAAATACATTGATTTGGACAATTTGATAATTACCGTTGTGGGAGACGCAACCAAATTTGACAAGCCTTTGAGCACATTCGGTAAAGTTTATCCTGTTGATATTACCATTCCCGGCTTAAAGGAAATGCAGATGCAGAAAATGAAAATGATGCAGATGAGAATGAAAAAAGCAAAAGAAAAGATGAAGAAGGCGCAGAATAAAGTCCAGAAGAAAGCAAAGAAAATAAAAAAAGATTTAAAAAAGAAAGCGGAATCGGTAACCGAAAAATAGCAATTTTTTTCCATACAAAATACAAAGCCCCGATATTCGGGGCTTTTTTTGTTATAATTTCACTATGAAAAGGATTGATTTTCCCGTTGTTTTGTTTTTGGTTTATTTGGCGGTTTTTGTCATTTGTGCTTACAAGCCGTACGATTTCAAGGTGTGGCTTGCGGAAAATATCACGGTTTTGATTGTGGTAATTCCCCTTGTTTTAACCTATAAGAAGTTTCGTTTTTCAAATACCGCATATTTTTTGATGTTTATTTGGATTATTATGCACACAATCGGCGGGCATTTTGTTTTTAAAAACGTGCCTTTTGATTTTGTAAATAACCTTTTCGGCTGGGAGAGAAACAATTACGACAGAATCGCCCATTTTTCGGTAGGTTTTTACGCCTTTGCAATAGCGGAATTTCTGGACAGAAAGAAACTTGTAAATTCAAACGTAATTCTTTTCCTTTTTCCCATTTTTGCTATTTTTACCGTTGCTTCCGTTTACGAGATTATTGAGTGGATTGCGGCTGCAAATTTAGACCCAAAGGCCGGGCTTGACTATGTAAGCGCGCAGGGAGACATCTGGGACGCGCAGAAGGATATGCTTTGCGACGGGCTTGGCGCAATTTCCGCAACCTTGCTTTACTTTTTTCTGAGAAAGAGAAAGCGTTAAGTTTTTTTCAAAATATTGTCGTATAATAGTGCGGGGGATTTATGCCTGCAAAGATAGTTTTTTTGTTTCACATGCATCAGCCTTACTATATTGACCTTGCGGAAAATAAATCCGTTATGCCGTGGGTCAGGCTTCACGGGATAAAGGGCTATTACGACATTCCGTACCTGATTTCAAAACTTGATAAAACAAAAATCACCGTAAACCTTGTGCCTTCCCTGATTGAACAGATTTTGCTTTATTCCGAAAGAAGGATAACGGATACCTTTCTTGATTTAAGTTTGAAACACCCGTCTTTAATGAGTGAAGACGAAAAATTCTTTTTGATAGACAACTTTTTTTCTGTAAACAGAAAGAATTTTATTGAAACAAACGAAAGGTATTTTGAACTTTTAAAGTTAAGGGGGGAGTCGGAGGATATTGACGCATTAAAAAAGAATCTTGCTTTCTTTAAAGAGCAGGATTGGATAGATTTGCAGGCGCTTTTCAACCTTTCTTGGTTCGGGTTTGCCGCAAGGCATGAGTTTGAGGAGATAAATGCTTTAAGCAAAAAGCAGAGTTTTACCTTTGACGACGTAAGGAAAATAATTGACATTCAGTTTAAGGTTATTGAGAGAATTATTCCTTTGTATAAGGAGTTGTTTTCAAAAGGAAGGATTGATATTTCGGTTTCCCCTTACTTTCACCCGATACTTCCTTTGATTATAGATTCCGACATAGCAAGGGTTTGCCTTCCGGAAAAACCCCTTCCGCCCAAGTTTTCCTTTGAAAAGCACGCAAGGTGGCATGTTGAGGACGCTGTTTCTTTTTTTGAAAAAATTTTCGGCAGAAAGCCTTCCGGAATGTGGCCTTCGGAAGGGTCGGTATCTGACGAAACGCTTGAACTTATTGCTTCCTGCGGAATAAAGTGGATTGCAACCGACGAGGGAATTCTTGAAAAAAGCGGTTTTGAAGGCAAAAACAAACTTGACTTTCTTTACAAGCCGTATTCTTTCAGAAATAAATTGAACTGCTTTTTCAGGGACAGGGAGTTGTCCGACAAAATCGGTTTTGTTTATTACAACATGAAAACCGGGGAGGCTGTTTCAGATTTTCTGAATTCTGTTGAAAGAATAGTGAAATTTTCAAAAGAAAATCCCGTAATACCGGTGATTTTTGACGGGGAAAACCCGTGGGAATTCTATCCCGATTACGGCGAGGATTTTTTAAAGTCCCTTTTTGTTGCTATTGAAGAATGCGATTTTGCAGAAACTTCTCTTTTTTCCGAATTTTCTGGTAATTCTGCATTGCCGGTTATTCAAAATATTTGGCCGGGCTCGTGGATAAATTCAAACTTTGCAATCTGGATTGGACACAGCGAAACAAATACCGCATGGTCTTATTTGAGAAGAGCGGCATCTTTTTTTGAGGAAAAGTCGGCCGAATTCGGGGACAGTGAGGCTTACCGGAAGGCGAAAAAGGAGATAATGGTTGCCGAGGGAAGCGATTGGTTTTGGTGGTACGGAGACGATTTTCAAGTAAAGGGGCAGGAGAAGTTTGACCTTCTTTTTTTAAAGCATCTTTCAAACGTTTACAGGTTTTTAGGGGAAGAGGTTCCTCTTTATCTAAAAACGCCTATTAAAAAATCCAAAGAATTTTTTTCGGTAAACAAGCCCAAGTCTCTTGTTTTTCCGTCAATTGACGGAAAGATAACCGATTTTTTTGAGTGGAGAAACGCAGGCTGTTTTACGCCTTTGTCTTCCGGCGGGGCTATGTATGAGGGAAAACCGCCGATAAAAAAGGTTTTTTTCGGGCAGGATTTTGAAAGCGTCTATTTTGCAATTTTGCATGAGAAGGATTTTGGAACAATTACAATTTTCGTTCAGGATAAAGATTTTTATTCAATAAATTTTAAATTTAAAAAAGGATGTTTTGATATTCCTGTTTTAAAACTTGACGGAGACAATTTCGTTGAAACCGGAATTTATGCCGATGTGTGTATTCAAGATATTGCTGAAATTAAACTGGAAGCGGATTGTTT
>JAMOUY010000045.1 GCA_027067895.1 Acidobacteriota bacterium | reverse complement strand
CATAAACTTTGCCGAGGTTCACGACTGCTTTACAATTGCGGAAATACTTGCTTACGAAACCATTGGAATAACCGAAGACGGCAAAGGCTATACCGCGCTTGACGAGGGAATTGTTTATCCCGACGGAAAAATTCCTGTAAACCTTTCCGGCGGTTTAAAGGCAAAGGGACACCCTGTCGGTGCAACAGGGGTATCAATGGGAGTTATTGCAACAAGGCAGTTGTTAGGCAACGCTTTGGGACATCAGTTGAAAGACCCGGAAATAGGAATTACCTTCAACATTGGCGGCTCGGCAGCCTCAAACTTTGTCGGAATTTACAAAAGAATAAGGTAAAGTTAAAAGAGCGTATTTTAAGAGACAAAATTAACTCTTTAATTTCAGTATGTTGCATTTATGCCAAAAATTTTTTTTAGAAAATTTATGCTAAATAGACGATAAAAAATTATTGACATTTGGTTTAAAATGCATATAATTACATATTGCCTGTCGCGGGGTGGAGCAGCCAGGTAGCTCGTCGGGCTCATAACCCGAAGGTCGTGGGTTCAAATCCCACCCCCGCTACCATTTTTTTATTCCCCCAAAAATTCAAAAAATAACTTGACTGACAAATAGCACTCTTTTTGCATTTTTGTTTTCCCCTTTGTGGTATAACTTCCTCAGTTAATGTATAATACCATTTGAAGCAATGGCAGGAGGATGTTATGAAACTTTACAACACGTTGACCGGGAAACTGGAAGAATTTAAAACGTTGAGAGAAAAGGAAGCAAGGATTTATACATGCGGACCGACCGTTTACGATTATGCGCATATAGGCAATTTCAGGACATTCTGTTTTGAGGATATTTTCAGAAGGTATTTAAAGTATAAAGGCTATAAGGTTGTGCAGGTTATGAATTTAACCGACGTTGACGACAAAACCATAAGGCGCTCAAACGAAGAAG
Organism: Acidobacteriota bacterium; assembly: GCA_027067895.1. Taxonomy (GTDB): domain Bacteria; phylum Acidobacteriota; class Holophagae; order Thermotomaculales; family Thermotomaculaceae; genus Thermotomaculum. Next base: position 2,707 of record JAMOUY010000045.1, on the reverse strand, counting down.
GTGTTTCTTTAAGGGAGTATACCGAAAAATACGCAAAGGCTTTTTTTGAAGACTGCGAGGCTTTAAATATTGAAAAAGTGGAATACAATCCCCGCGCAACCGACCATATTGAGGAGATGATTGAACTTGTAAAAAAACTTATAGACAAAGGCTTTGCATACGAAAAGGACGGCTCTGTTTACTTTGATATTTCCGCTTTCAAGGATTACGGCAAACTCTCAAAACTTGACAAAAGAGAGATTAAGGAAGGTGTTTCGGTTGACGCAGACGAATACGAAAAAGACGATGTAAGGGATTTTGTTCTGTGGAAGGCTAAAAAAGAGGGCGAACCCTCATGGCCTTCGCCGTGGGGAGAGGGAAGACCCGGCTGGCACCTTGAATGCTCGGTTATGGCAATGAAGTATTTGGGAGAGACAATGGATTTGCATGCAGGCGGAGAGGATTTGATTTTCCCCCACCACGAAAACGAAATAGCACAGAGCGAGGCGGCAACGGGCAAGCCTTTTTCAAACTACTGGCTTCACTGCAAGTATTTGATTGTTGAAGGAAAAAAGATGAGCAAATCCCTCGGAAACTTTTTCACTTTAAGGGATTTGATGGCAAAGGGATACAATCCCAAAGCGGTTAGGTATGTGCTTATTTCTTCCCATTACAGAAAGCAGTTGAATTTTACCCTTGAAAGCGTAAAGGCTGCCGAAAAGGCTATTGAAAAGGTTGAGGGATTTTATCAGGCTGTGAGCCAGACAAAGAATAAAGCAGATTACGACAAAAGAATATCCGATTTAATTGAAAAATACAGAGAAGATTTTGAAAAATCAATGGAAGACGACATAAACGTTTCCGGCGCTTTGGGCGCTTTGTTTGAATTTATCGGTGATGTGAACAAACTTTACCCGGATTCAAACATTCCCGAAGCAAACATGGACGAGGTTTTAAAGTTTCTTGAAGATTTAAACACTGTTTTTGCCGTTTTTGACTTTTCTTCCGAAATGCCTGACGAAGAGATTATGAAACTTATTGAGGAGAGAAACGAGGCAAGAAAGAACAAAGATTTTAAAAGGGCTGACGAGATAAGGGATTTGTTGAAAGAAAAGGGAATTATTCTTGAAGATACGAAAGACGGCACGAGATTTAAAAGAATTAAGTAATTTTCGGAGGTTTTATGAAATATTTTGCTTTGTGTATGTTGATTTTGTTTACCATGGTTTCGTGCCAAAAGATTGACAGGGAGAATGAAATGAAACTTTTTATAGAAAACTATGTCAAGAAAGTCGCCCCTTTGGCAAAAAAGGCAAATCTTGCATATTGGGAAGCGTCTATTACAGGCAATTCCGAAAAGTATAAAGAGGCGGCAAAGTATGAATTTGAATTGGCGAAAATTCACTCAAATAGGGACGAATTTTTAAAGGTTAAATCTTTTCTTGAAAGCGATATTAAAGACCCGCTTTTAAAAAGGCAGTTGACTTTGATTTACCTTGCCTATGCAGGCAAACAGGGAGACCCGAATTTAGTTAAGCAGATTATTGAAAAGCAAAACGCGATTGAGGAAAAATTCAATACTTTCAGGGCTGATTTGGACGGCAAAAAGGTAAGCGATAACGAGTTGAAAGAGATTTTGAGAAGCGAAAAAAGAAACATGGCTTTGAGGAAAAACGCATGGCTTGCCTCAAAGCAGATTGGAAAGGTTGTTGCCGAAGACGTTTTGGAATTGGCGAAGTTGAGAAACAAACTTGCGCATTCTCTCGGCTACAAAGATTACTTTGAAATGGCGCTTATTTTAAACGAGCAGACACCGGAAGAGATAATCGGTTTGTTTGACAAACTTGACAAAGAGATTTCCCCCGAATACGCAAAGGTAAAGTCGGAAATTGACTTAATGCTTGCAAAAAGATACGGAATTTCAAAAAGCAAAATAATGCCGTGGCATTACGAAGACCCGTTTTTTCAGGAGGGGATTTCCTTTGACGACGTTGACCTTGACAAATATTACAAAGGCAAAGACCTTGTAAAAATAGCAAAGGATTTTTACTCGTCAATCGGGCTTGACGTCAGCGATATTCTTGCAAGAAGCAGTTTGTATGAAAAGGAAGGCAAAATGCAGCACGCCTTCTGCACAGACATTGACAGGGAAGGAGACGTAAGGATTTTAACAAACATTAAGGACAACGAATCATGGATGGATACCGTATTGCACGAATTGGGACACGCGGTTTACGACAAATACATTGACAAAACCCTTCCCTATGTTTTGAGAGAGGCTTGCCATATTTTTACAACAGAGGCTGTTGCAATGCTTTTCGGCAGGCAGTCTAAAAATCCCGAGTTTTTGAAAAAATACTGCGGTGTTTCCGAAAAAGAGGCTGAAAAAATTTCCCCCAAACTTTACAAAATGCAGAAGTTTCAGCAACTTGTCTTTTCAAGGTGGTGTCAGGTTGTTACAAGGTTTGAAAAAGAAATGTATGCCCACCCGGAAAAGGGAGTGGATTATTTTAACGATTACTGGTGGCAGTTAAAGGAAAAGTATCAGTTGGTTAAAAAGCCCGAGGGAAGAAACAATCCCGACTGGGCGGCAAAAATCCACATTTCCGCTTATCCCGTTTACTACCACAACTATATGCTTGGCGAGTTGTTTGCTTCTCAGATGAATTATTACATTGCAAAAAACATTCTCCACACCGACAACATAAAGCAGACATTTCTCGGTGAC
>JAMOUY010000044.1 GCA_027067895.1 Acidobacteriota bacterium | reverse complement strand
CGAAAATCCGATAGATGTTAACCTTACAGTTGTGCAAGCCGGAAGTATTGAAGTTGTAACTTTTGAAGTGGTAGTTGGTGCGGGGGTTCCGAACGGAACGGTTATTTCAAATCAGGCTTCCGTTGACGGTGATAACTTTAATCCTGTTTTGAGCGACGATAACGGAAACGACGGAGACGGAATAAATCCGACTTTAACGCCGGTGTCAACGGATTCAACCACAGGCGGAAACTATCCCTATGATTTGACAAAGGAAATAGTTTCCACCGACAACCCCGACACTTTGGACAACAATGTTGCTATCGGAGAAACGATTACTTACAGAGTTGCTTTTAATATTTCACCGGGCACGGTTGAAGAGGTGTCTTTTCAGGATACTCTTCCTGCGGGAACAAGTTATGTTGCGGGAAGTACAAGATTGATGAGAATTTTCAATACAGGGCTTTCTTCTTCTGAAAATCCGGGCAATGTTAACAATGCGGCATCGGGCAATTTTGTTTCACTAACAGACGGAAGCGATGTAAATGTAAACGGAAATGTAATTACAATATTTTTCGGAGATGTAATCAATACGGACAATGATGCGGATGACGAAGGTTATGTGATTGAATATTCGGTTGTTGTTGAAAATGTTCAGGAAAATCAGCAGGGGATAGTGCTTGAAAATACCGCTGTATTGACGTATAACAACGCATTGGGTCAGCAACAGTCTCTGCCGGAAGTTTCCGCAAATGCTGTTGTCGTTGAGCCTGACATTGTTATAACCAAAGAGGCTGTTTCCGGCGGAGTGGGAAGTTCTCACGGCGACCCGATAAGGTTTAAGATAACAATCAGAAATCTTAGCAGTTCGGCTTATGCTTACAATGTGAATCTCTATGATGTTCTTCCCCATGAATTTATGGGTGCGCCGGACGGTTCGGGAAGTGGACAGGCCTTTTTGAATATAGAAATCAATGCATCTTCCGGCGTAGTTGTAACGGCAACAGGGGTACCGGTTTCTGTTTCCGATGTTCAATTCTCAACAACGGTTGAAACGGGAGATACAATCTCAATAATGCCGTTTACACTTCCTACATCTTCTCATTTGGAATTGTTGTTTGATGTTATTGTTCACAACGATGCCGACCTTGGAGCGTATATTGACAATAACGCCTTTGCTCAGTATACAAGTTTGCCCAACGGCGGAAGAGACGGAAGCGACGGTTCTTCCGGTTTAAACGATTACACAAACAGCGGCGGTATAAGTTTGCAGTTGTGTGCCAATTTGCACATTTATGCAAGCGTTGAAAACGGCACTATTCAGCCGGAAGATACACTTGTTTGCGACCCTGACGGAAGTTATGTGGTTACCTTTGAGCCGGAAGACGGCTATCACCTTGCGGGGATAGAGATAAACGGCAAGAGGCATTGTTTTTGTCCGTATCAGAGGACATACACATTTGACGGAGTTCATGAAGACCAAACTATTCATGTGATATTTGTGAAATCGGAAAATCCTGTTATTAATTCGTTTGTTGCTGACAAATTGAGCGGAGTTGCGCCTTTAACCGTCAATTTTACCGTTGAGGCATACGACCCGGACGGCGGAGATATTGAACAGTATAAGTGGGATTTTAACGGAGACGGAGTTTACGATTTTATTGGTTCCGAACCTTCCGTTAGCCACACTTATTCATTGCCGGGCATTTATGTGGCGAAAGTTGTTGCGGTTGACTTTGAAAAAACAGAAACGGAATCTTTCCCGATTGAAATAAAAGTTACGAAGTCAAATTCTGTTTTTCTATCCTCTGGATTGCTGGCTAACAACAGTATTGCCGGTGCCGGCATATGGATTGTGAACAACAATCCTTCCGATGCATCGGTATCTCTTGTAAAGGTAAGAAGCAACGGAGATAAATCCCCGATTGATTCGTTTAGCATTCCCGCTTTTGGCAAAAGAAAAATTGCTTCCGATATTGATAACGAACAACAGACCGCTGTTTCGGTTGTGTCAGACCAGAGGTTGGTTTATTATGTTGACCAAAGGAAAGACGGCGGGGAATCAAGTTGTTATCTCGGTTTAAATTACTCTGATTACTTAATAATTCCGCATGTTGCCGAAGAAAAAGATTATTGGAATACCAATGCATTTGTTTCTTCTATGAATTTTGACAAATTGATTGTAGGAATAGGTGCTCACGAAGAAACACTGCCGGAAGCATATTTTACCGATGTTGATTTGAATAGTTTTGTTGATGATAATCAGGATGTGGAAACGTGCTGGGGTTATGTTAAAGCGGGCATGACATCGCCCTTTGGTGCAGGTGTGTTAACCGGATACTTGTCATTTAAAAAGAAGGGTCTTGACGGTGCTTTTGTTGAACTTGCTTCCGAAGGATACAACACGTGTATCCTTCCGCATATTCCTGTTGAAAGCGAACTTTTCTGGACAGGAATAGCCCTTGTTAACCTTAATTCGGAAGATAGCGATATAACTTTCACATTTTTCAATGCAAATGGGGAAAATCTCGGAAGCAAAACAATTTCGGTAAACGGACTTTCAAAATATAAAGGATTGTTTAAGGATATTTTCCCTGATTTTTACGGCAAGGCGTCTTGGTGCAAAGTTGAGTCTGATAAGGAATTCGTATGTGCGGAGATTTTCGGTGTATTTCCTCAAACCGCCAAGGGAATAGACGGCGGAGCAATTTGTGGAATGCTTGTTTCACCGAAATTGTTTAAGAAATCCGTCTTGCCCTTTGTCAACGGTGATAATGACCGTTGGACGGGAATTGCAGTGGCTAATCCCAACAACAGCGAAGCGGAATTAAAAATAATTTTGAAAGGCAGCAATGGAAATACTCTTGCGGTTAAAACGGTTAATGTTCCCGCATTTGGACAGTACAAGGTTGTTGTTGACGAATTGTTCGGCAATGCCCTGTTGCAGGGATGCTATATAATGCTGGAATCCTCTCTGCCTGTTGCTTCGTGTGAGATTGAGGGCGATTACGCTTACACGATAATGAAGGCAATAACTGCTACGGAATAAAAAAAGGGGGCGAAAGCCCCCTTTTTTTGGTTTTTTTCTTTTACATATACATTCCGCCGGATACGTTTAAAACCGTGCCTGTAATGTAAGAAGCCAAATCCGATGCAAGGAAAAGCACGGCGTTTGCTATATCTTCCGGAGTCCCCGTTCTTTTTAAAGGAATGGTTTCAAGCATTGCGTTTTTGTTTTCGTCAGGTAAATCCTTTGTCATGTCTGTTTCAATAAATCCCGGCGCAATTGCGTTTACCGTTATGTTTCTTGAGCCGATTTCTTTTGCAAGTGATTTGGTAAAACCTATAATTCCCGCTTTTGATGCGGCATAGTTTGACTGTCCGGCATTTCCCATAAGCCCTATTACCGAGGTTATGTTTATTATCCTTCCGTTTCTTTTTTTAAGCATTTTCCTAACAACCTGCTTTGTGATAAAGAAAACGGATTTAAGGTTTGTGTCAATTACCTCGTCTATCTCTTCCTCTTTCATCATCATTAAGATATTGTCCCTTGTAATTCCTGCATTGTTTACAAGTATGTCAATGTCGTATTCCTTCTGAATTGTTTTGAAAGTTTCCGCAACCTTCTGCCTATCAGTTATATCAAGGGGAAAGTAAGGGCAATTTCCCAGATTTTCGGATAATTCT
>JAMOUY010000043.1 GCA_027067895.1 Acidobacteriota bacterium | reverse complement strand
TAAGGGATACACCAAGCATATAGCGGTAAATTCGGAATTGAAAAAGTCCCCTTTGCCTGAATGGGTTTTGGAAAAATTTAAAAAGTTGTGAATTGATTTTTACGGAAAGGAAGCGACATGCTTAAATTCGGGACGGCAGGCCTGCCTCACGGGGCTAAATCCTACGAGCAGGGCTTTGAAATATTAAAAAAGTTGGGACTTGACTCAATGGAGGTTGAGTTTGTCCACGGTGTTAGAATGAAAAAGGAAAGGGCGGAAAAGGTTGGCGAACTTGCTAAGGATTTCGGGCTTACCCTGACATGCCACGGCCCTTATTACATAAATCTCAATGCCAAGGAAGAGGAAAAAAGGGAAGCAAGCAAACAGAGAGTAATAAATACCGTGCTTGCGGGCAAGTATTTGCAGGCTTTCAGCATTACCTTTCATGCGGGCTTTTATCTGAAAATGCCGGAAGATAAGGTTTACGAGAATATAAAGAAATCTCTTGAAGAGATTATGGAGGAATTGAAATACGAAGTTGATATTCCCCAAATTACCATAGAAACTACGGGAAAGCCTACACAATTCGGGGATTTAACGGAAATTTTGAGATTGACAAAAGACGTAGAGGGAATTTTTGTTTGCATTGATTTTGCCCACCTTCATGCAAGAAGCATAGGAAGGTATAATTCCGCAAAGGAAACCGAGTTTGTGCTAAAAAAGGTTATCCAATACTGCGGGGAGGATGCTTTAAAGAGAATGCATTTTCATATGGCAGGGATTGAATACGGGCAAAAGGGGGAAAAGTATCACGTAAATTTGAGGGAATCGGATTTGCGGTATGAAGAGATTTTAAGGGTGTTAAAAGATTATTCGGTTGAGGGTGTTTTGACCTGCGAAAGCCCCAACCTTCAAGAGGACGCATGTTTGTTGAAAGAAACTTTTTTAAGAATGTTGTAAACAATTTTATCTTTCATTCGTAAAATCTTTATGTGTGATGAATTAAAGGTTATTGAAAGGGTATTAAACGGAGATACGGATGCTTTCGGGATACTTGTTAAAAGGTATGAAAAGCAGATTGTCAACTATGTGTTTAGAATGATAGGAAACTATCAGGATGCGCTTGAATTGTCGCAGGAGGTTTTTTTGAAGGCATACCTCGCTTTGAAAAGTTATAAAAGCGAATACTCTTTTTCAACATGGCTTTACAAGATTGCGAGAAACAGGACGATTGACTTTATTCGTAAAAAGAAGTTGAATACCGTTTCAATAGAGGGAAAGGGAGACGAGGACGGTTTAAAGCCGCAATACGAGGATTCGGGATTGAGGCCGGACGAGGTTTACGAGAAAAAGAGAAGGGCGGTTTTGGTTGAAAAGGCTGTGGCGAAGTTACCCGAAGAATACAGAGAGGTTATTATTATGTACCACGTTGACGGGTTAAAATACGAAGAAATATCGGATATTTTAGGTCTTCCCATAGGTACGGTTAAAAACAGAATTTTTAGGGCAAGGAAAATGCTCAAAGATATGCTGGAAGGTGAAGTATGAAAAAAATATGCGGTTTGCTTGAAGATTATTTGATGGAAAATCTTGACGAGAAAAATAGAAAACTTTTTGAAAGTCATCTTGATGAATGCGAAAGTTGCAGAAAATCCGTGGAAGCGTTTTCAAAGATAGAGCAGTCTTTGAATTCCATACCTAAGGTTAGTGTGCCGGAAGGTTTTTCCGCTTCCGTTATGGAGAAGATTTACGAAAGAAAGGAAAAGGTTTTAGGCTGGTATGTTTACGGAATAGTTGCATTTTTGTCTTTTGCCGTTTCCGTTGTCGCAGTTTACCTGCTTGGATTTGATTATGTTGCGGCCAAAGTTTATTCCGTTGCTTCCACTGTTTACGCTTTTGCGTCCTCTTTTTCGGTTGCGCTTTCAACATTGTCCGGGTCTCTTTACAACTCGATTGATTTCGGCGGATTGAACGGCGTGGTATTAACCTTTGTTTTTGTAATGATTTGTTTCGGTTTTGCAAAATCGGTAAAGATTTTTACAAGAGAGGTAAAATGATTAAAAGATTTCTGCTTTTTGCATTTTTGTTGTTTTCCTTTTTGTCTTTTGCGGGAGGGACAAAACTATACGTTTTCCCTGCAAAAACAGTGGTTGTTGACGGAAATGTAAAAGGAGATATTCTTGTTCTGGGGAAAAACGTGGAAATTCTCGGCGCTGTTGAGGGAAATGTTTCCGCTATCGGAGGAAGCATAAAAGTAAAGGGAGAAGTTTCGGGGAATTGTGTGTCTATCGGCGGTTCGGTTGTTTCGGCTGGCGGAAAGATTGAAGGCTATACCGTAAGCATTGGGGAATTATTCGGGGAAAACAGGCTTTACCTTCTTCTTTTAAATTCGTTTTTCTGGATTTTGACCATAGGTTTCGGAATATATTTTTACGGAGACAGAATTAAAGAAAACGCTTTTGAGTTTGCGGACGATTTTATGAGGCTTTTCTTTTTCGGATTTTATTCGCTTATAGCATTGAGTTTGCTTGCTTTAATTTCATTTGCTTTGATAAAAATAGGAATAGGCGTAATTCTTTTCCTTGCGGTTTTCTTTGTCTTTTTCTCAATTTACATATTCTCTGTTTTGACAATTTTTTACTTTTTCGGGGATTTTATTTCAAAAACATTATCGTTGTCTCTTTATAAATCCGTTAAAATGCTTTTGGGTTTGCTTGTCTATCAGTTGATTAAATTTATTCCGATAGCGGGTTTCATTCTTTTTGTCGTTTTGATAAGCGCTTCTTTCGGCGCTACAATCTATTCCAGATTCGGCACGTTTAAGCCTTGGTTCGGCATTCCGAGGTTTTGGGGAGAATAGTTTTTCCGCCTTTTCTTGACAATTTTCCTTTTTTTTATAATTTTTAAAATGGATTTTTTATTGTTTTTTATATCTTTCTAATTTTGATATAATAAAACAAATTTTAACGGGGTTTTGAAGTGTTAATGCAGAGGGAAAAAGGGATTTTAAACTGTATAGTTGATTATTACATAAAAAAAGGAGAGCCTGCGGGTTCGGTTTATGTCGCCTCTGTTTACACTGAGAACGGAAGGAAACTTTCCTCTGCCACTATTAGAAATATTTTCAAAAAAATGGAAGAAGAGGGCTTGATTGAAAAAACCCATCTTTCTTCCGGAAGAATTCCGACAAAAAAAGGATTGCAGATTTACCTTGAAAATTTAATTGAGGATTTTAAAAGAAAAAATATTTCCCATGATTTTTTAAAAGAAAAAAATTTTGACAGATTTTTCGGTAACGATTTAAGAGATACTCTTGAAGGATTTACGGAACTTCTTGAAAAGAAAACCGGCGCGGTTGCCTTGCTTTTTCTTCCTGACTTTTTTACCACAAAAGTAAAAAGAATAGATTTTATTTTGCTTTCCCCGGGGAGAGTGCTTGTTGTGGTTGTTTCTTCAAACAATTTGTTTCGGGAGGCGGTTATAAAGGTTCCGAAAAATGTGGGATATCATGATTTGGTTGCGGCTTCAAACTTTATAAACATGAATTTTTCAGGATTGACTCTGTTTGAGATAAAGAAAAAACTTTTAAAATCCCTTGAAGACGGAATAGGACAGTTGGACAAACTTTCAAACAGGGTTGTAAACCTTGCATATCAAAGCCTTGACAACCTTTACAGGGAAGAAAATGGAATTATAATT
>JAMOUY010000042.1 GCA_027067895.1 Acidobacteriota bacterium | reverse complement strand
GTCATAATTATCACTTCGCTTTCGGGACACTTTTCCTTAACAACGGACAAAAAATCTATCCCGCTTTTTCCCGGAAGTCTCAAATCGCAAAGCACAATATCGGGGTAATGGACAAGGTGCTTTTCCGCATCTTCGGCGGATTCCGAGGAAAAAACATAGTATTTCTCGCCTAAAAACTCTTCAAGCATTTCCCTTAAACTCTGCCTGTCCTCAACAATCAAAACCCTTGTCATATCCTTACCACTACCTCGGTGCCTTTGTTTTCTTCGGAATTTACCTCAATAACTCCGTTATGTTTTGCAATGATTTTTTCGCATATTGCAAGCCCAAGTCCCGTGCCTTCGCTTTTGGTGGTAAAAAACGGCACAAAAACCCTGCTGATTTCATGGTCGGGAATCCCCCTGCCGTTGTCTTTAACTTTGAAAACAAGACCTTCCTTGCCGTTTTTCTCAAAACTTACCCTGATTTTCGGATTGTCAATACCCTTAACCCCTTCAACAGCGTTTCTGACAATATTGGCAAAGCACTGCTTTAACAAAAGCCTATCGCCTTTGAAAACAAAATTTTCAGGCTTTGAGGAAAATTCAATATAGGGAAATTTTTCAAATTTAGTTTTCAATTCGGTCAGCAAATCAGATACTTCTATTTCTTCAACAGATAATTGAAGCGGGCGGGCGTAGAGAAGGAATTTGTTTACAACCTCGTTTATGTTTTCGCTTTCCCTCAAAATTCTTGAAGCATACTCTTTCGGCTTGGATTTTTTTTCATCAAGCAAAGACAAAATCATTTGGGCATAGCCTTTTACGGTTGATATGGCGTTTTTAAACTCATGCGCCATGCTTGCCGACATCTCGCCTATGTATTCAAGCCTGTTTTTCAATTCAAGTTTCTTTTTTGCATTTTCCAACTCGGTTATATCGTGAATTAAAAGCAACATCCCTTCTTCATTTTGGAAATAGTTAATTTTTGAAACCCTGATTAAAAATATTTTATTTCCGGCTTTTACCTGATGTTCAACCGGCGAAAAAAGCATGGAAAAATTTATTGATTTTACAAAATCTACAAACTCGTCAGGCAGTCCCAAATCAATTATAGTTTTTCCCGCAACCTGCCCTTCTACGCCGAACAAAGAACGGAAAAAAGAGTTTACTTCCCTAAATTTTTTGTATTTGTCAAGCACGGCAACTCCGACGGAAATGTTGTCAAGAATTGCCTTCTGAAACTGCTCTCTTCTTTGAACTTCTTGGTTTAAAGCGTGCTGTTTTTCAAGAGCGGTTTTCAAATTTTGATAAAAAACATCGTCGGGCTCAATGTTTTTTTTAGCCTCAATATCCTTTCTTAACTTCCTGACAATTGCAACAAAAACAATGAAAAGAAGCGAAACTAAAAACAATGTCCCGATAAGAAGCGTTCTCAACCGTCCGTAATCCATGGTTAAATATTACCTCATTGACAAATGTTTTTAAAATAAAAAAAGGCAGGAAACCCTGCCTTCGCTTTCCGATATTTTTTAAAAAAACTAATCAAGTCCAAGCATTCCTTCTCTCAAATCTTGATGCTCTGCATTTTTCGCAAGGAAAACGGAAAAAAGAGCCTTTTTGAAATCAAGACCGGGAACAACGCCCTTTTCCTTGCCGTTAAACAATACTTTTGTACCAACGCCGGGAATATAAACCATATCCCATTTGTCGTCCTCATGGGTTTTAACGTTGAAAAACGACAAAAAAAGGTTAACCTTGTTTTTAAGATTGCCGTATCCTTCGCCTAAAATGTTTTCAAAACTGTCTTCCCAAGCAGACTTCATCTTGCTTGCGGAAACCCCGTCGTAAACAAAGTGCATTCTTATGGCCATTGGCTCGTCGGCGTTAATTATCGCATTGTAATCGTGTGATTTCTTTTTAAGGTAAAGAGCACCAACATAAACTTTAATCCAAAGTTTCTTTCTTATCCCGGCACCGTTTAAAACAAGAGTGGTATCCCCGAATTTAAGGGTGTTTGGGATATTCTTTCCCGCTATTCTCATTGAGTAAGAGGGGACTGCAAGAACAACCGCCAATACCAAAATCAAAAGTTTTTTCATAACCAACCTCCGAAAAAATTTTAAGAGAATTATCAATAAAACTATACCATATTTTGTGCCGTCTAAAAATAGGAATTTTGTGAGGCAAAACACCTAAAAATTTATGGCTATTGTTTTTTTTGTCAGTTTGACGGATAATATTAAATGCAAAAGGAGAAAGGTTATGAAAAGAGTTTTCGGTTTGTTAATTTCGGCGGTTTTAACGATAAGTTTAGTTTCCTGTTTAAAAACGGGAAACCATATCCCTCTTGAAGAAAAAGTAAACCTTTTTTGGAAAGCAAGAATGACGGGAAATTACACCTTTGACTACAACGGACACACTTTAAGGCTTTACAATGATTTCCTGCCTGAGAAATTAAAAAAAGAGATTACAGAAAAAAAGTTTTATTCATTGTTAAACTTTAAAGTACTTAAATACGAAATTGAAGAGATAAAATACGGCAAAGACAAAAAAGAGGCTGACGTAAAGGTAAAAATTTCAATAGACTTCCAAGGATACCGCCTTGACGGAATAATAGTCAAAAACAAATGGATTATGGAAAACGGAGAATGGAAAGTAAACCTAAAAACAAATTCCAACCCTTTCTACAATCCTTAATTCGGAGGGATTTATGAAAAAAACAATCTTTGCTTTATTCATAATCTGTTTAAGCCTTATTTTGCCGGCAAAAACAATTTTAATAAAAGGGGATTACAAAAACTTCTGCGGGGAGAATTTTTCCTTAAACTGGAAGGCTGTCCGAAACGGCGAAAATATAAAACTTTTTTTAAACGGAAAGGTAAAGGCCACTTTGACAATAAAAAACGGGAAAGTTGTGAAAATCACCGAAATAAAGAGAGTTGCGGGAAAGGAAAAGATTTTTACCGTAACATCGCCTTCAAAAATAAATCTTGAATTAAAGTCAAACTTCTATCCCTTTTCCCTAATTCTCAACTTTTTAAACGGCAAAAAAGCAACGGAAGAAAAGAAAGGCAACACAGTTTTTAAAATTACGGGAGTAAAAGAATGAAAAAAGCAATTGCAACAATTGCCATTTTTTTCACTATTTTTTGTTTTGCGGATACCGAAGTTGTTGAAATAACACCGAGACCTTGGAACGGATACTGGTGGCCAATAATTAACGGAGGATTGTGCACAGGTCTTGATTACAATCAGCACCCCGCCCCTATGGAAAAGTACGATTTTGCAACCGGACAGCCCTATCTTGCAACAATGTGGGAATTGCAAAACCATTACAACCCAAAAGCACCGAACTGGTGGGGACATTGCAACGGCTGGGCGGCATCTGCGGTAATGGAAGAAGAACCACCCCATAAATCAACTTACAATAAAGTGGTTTTTTATGTGGGAGATATGAAAGGACTTCTTGCAGAGTGTTATCAAAAAGCCTACGGCACGGTTTACGGGACAAGATATACGGGAGACAACGGAGACGATGCTTTTAACGACATAAATCCGCTGGACTTTCAGAATGTTTTGGAAACATACCTGAAAGACAACGGAATTCCCATACTTATTGACGCCGACCCGACAAAAGAGATTTGGACTTATCCCCTTTACAAATACGAACTTTCATATACAGACGAGGGAAGCACAAGGCATGTAACATTAAAAATTTACTGTGCTACGGATATTTACGACAACGGCGTGCTTGACCCGGACGACACCGAAGATACTCATTTTTTTACAAAAACATACACTTACGATTTAACGCTTGACATAAACGGCAACCCTATTTCTGGACAATGGACAGGAAATTCGGTAAACGACCATCCCGACTTTGCTTGGTATCCCGAGCATATAGCGTCCGACAACCCCTACATCTCACTGGAAACAGTCCGTACAATAATTTCAAAAGAGTACACGTCGGAAGACGATGCAAAAGAGCCCGACAACAATTTTGAGCAATCTCATCCCATTGACGAAAACTTTATTTACAGAATAAAAAACGACGATTATTTTAACTTTTTTATAGAACCGGGAGAAAACGTAACCTTAAAACTTTATTTCAACGAATATTCAAACTACGCCGTGGGAACAATTTACGACAATAACCAAAATTTTTCAGATTACTTTACCTATGACAACGCATCACGTTGCGCTTTTTATAACTTTGCAAATGCAGACGACATCACAAACTATTACCTTGTTGCCGAATACCCGATAATAGGATACTACAACGACAATTATTCAATTTTGGCGGAAGAAAAGAACAGCGCAATAATAATCCCTCACACACTTGACACCTCTTTCTGGGATAATTTTGTTTACGGAGCATTTATCCCGTACACGATAAAAAACCAAGAAACAAACGAAGAAACCGAGGTAAACTCGGCAGAGGGAACGCTTATTGGAATTTTTGAAAACAACTCTCAACTTATTGAAAAAAACGTAAATTTTACGGCAGGATTTAAAGAACTGCCTTTAACCGTTAACGACTGCATACCTTTATGGATTAAAGTAAACTGCCAAGACAACCATATAAAATTATTAAGTTTTTATCAATCGGAAGGCGACGGGTCAATGGGGCTTTTTTACTCAAACAATCCTGCAAAAAGGTTTATTCTTCCCCACGTTCCGCCGGAAATAAATTACTGGTGGTACGGTCTTGTTATCGTTAATCCGTCCCATTTTAAAAAAATAAGAGTTTACTACAAACTTTACGACTACAACAAACATCTTTTAAAAGACGGATATTTTGACCTGCCTCAATACGGCAAAATTGTTGACGTCTTTGAAAACCTTTTTCCCGACGTTGAAATGGACAACACAAGTTACCTTGAATTTTACAGCAAAGACAACATGGTTGTTTCAGCGCTTTACGGCACAAGAAACCACAGGGAATTGGCTTATGTCCCGGCAGATTCGCAAACCGTAAAAGAAGGCGAAACCGTGTATGTGACAAAAGACATAATGCCTCAAACAGACAATCCTTGGGCAGGGATAGCAATTGTCAATCCGTATGACCATAAAAACGCAAAACTATATGTAACCGCTATCGGAAATGACAATTCTCAAAATCATTACTACCTCACTCTTTACCCGCACGAGAAAAAAGTAGGTGTTTTTGAAAATTTTCTTCCCGACAACCTTAATCTCGACGACGTGGAAAGAATAGAATTCAAAGTAAAACAAGGAGCAATATCCATATTTGCCCTATACGGAGACCATGACCAAGGAATGCTTGCGTCATACCTTCCGCCGAGAAAAAACGACGGAATGATAACTTACTATATGCCAAACATCAACCAGCACAATTTAAAAACAACCATTTTTATAAAAAACGAAAAAAACTATTCGGCACAGGTTAAAATATACGGAATAGACCAAACAGGGCAGGAAATTGAAAGCATTGTAATCTCTTTAAACAAATTTGAATTAAAATCCGTAAATCCAGACGAATTCTTTTCGGATCCGCAATCTATAAAAAGTTTTAAAATTTACAGTTCAAAAACCATAACCCCCTTTGCGGTGATAAAAAGCGACGATAACAAATTTTACGACATAATAGGACCCGACTTTAAAAAAGAAACAATAATTCAACAAACCCAATAAAACCGAAAAGAGGTATAATAAACTTATAATTTCTTTTCGGGAGGCAAAAATGAGAAAATTTTTCATGATTTTATTCGTTTTTGTTGTATTCGTCTCTTATAGTTACGCTCTTAAAATAAAAAGCAAAGCAATAAAAAACGGGGAAAAAATACCTATTGTTTTCACTTGCGACGGCAAAGACATCTCACCCCCTCTTGAATTTTCGGAAATTCCCCCAAAAACAAAAAGCCTTGTGCTTATTATGGACGACCCCGACGCACCTATGGGCACATGGGTTCATTGGGTTGTTTACAACATTCCCCCTTCTACAAAAGAATTGCAACCGGATATTCCTAAAAAGAAAACGTTAAAAAACGGAATTATTCAAGGGAAAAACAGTTGGGGAAAAATTGGATACGGGGGACCCTGTCCGCCTAAAATAACGGGAGCACACAGATATTTTTTCAAACTTTACGCAATAGATAAAAAACTTAATTTATTTCCCGGAGCAACAAAAAAAGAAGTTTTAAACGCAATTAAAGGGCACATTATTGAGCAGGCTACATTGATGGGAATTTACAAAAGAAAATAAAAAAAGCCCGCATTTCGCGGGCTTTAATTTTCTATCCAAATCAATAAGGAATAAATCCTTTCACTCCACCAAGCCTTGTCATTGTGGAATCGTCATGTCCGTCTCCTTCAAGGCAAAAGGAAACAACGCCGAGGCTTGAAGAAACTCTTACAAGGTCAACATCCCCGTCATACAAATTGGACAACAAACCAACCCATTTCTGATAAGCGTCAAGCGTTAAATCTTTTGAAAAAACTTCGTTCCCGTTTAAGTATCCTTTTACGGTAACTGCATTATCCAAGGCAAAAGGATTTACTATGGTTATGCCGAACCAATCGTTGCTTGAATTGACACAGGGAAGCAAAACCTCAACGGAAGGCCTTGAAATCAAATCAAGACCTGCAAGAAGTTTTCTGTTCATTGTGCCGAAAAGTTCGTAGCCTATAACCGGAATATTTGAATTTATTACAAACCATGCGGATTCAGCAGGAAAAGAATCCTTAGTAACAAACGCGTACTTTTCCCCCGGATTAAGCATTATCCTTCCCGCTTCAAATCTATTGCCGTTTTTATCAAAAGGAACAATATCCACAATGGCCAACTGCTCGCTACTTGGATTAACAATAGCCACTCCTGTCCACCAATAATCAGAATTGTCAACATGAGCCACATACAAGGTGTTGCCTCTGCTTTGTTCCAAAGTCAGCCTTGCGGAATTATCTTTATCCTTAACTTGAAAAACTTCGGTTGCGCAGAAAGAAGTAAACTTCCCTTCATTGTTCAAAGAATACAAGTTTGCCATACCAACGGGATATTCCGGCCAAACATTGTTAAAAATCGTGTCAATTACGTCAAACTCGACAGACTGAAACGGATGGTAACTGTTTCCGTCAAACTCGCAAAAAGAATTGAGAGGATAGTAACTCAAAGCAAAACCTGATGTTCCGTTTTCTCCAATGTAAGCCATCTGTACAAAAGTATCCCAATACCAAATTTCAGGAGCAATATGCGGAACAACCGATGTAATGGAATTTACGTTTGAACACGCTTCCGTCCAATTTCTCATATTTCCCCTTGAATCCTGAAAATCATCCATCTGGAATACACCGAGTTTTTCACTTGAAACAACAACAAGGGTGTACGGGGAATCGCTAAGTTCTTCATCGGGAAATAATTCCGAAAGTTTTTTATGAATTGCGGAATAAGAATTTATTGTCCAATCCTTTGTAACAAACAAATTTCCGGCATTGTCAAACAATTTTAATTCAGCGGAAGTTGCCAACTTGCCTATCAAGGAAACAACCGTATCTTGATTGAGATTGACAAGGACATTGGTATATGTTTTGCCGGATATTGATTCAATCTTTACATCGTCAATATACCATCCTCCATTAGGCATTGCCACCGACGGGTCGGAATATACCCTAAAACGTATATAAATCTCTTTGCCTGTATAGGGCGAAAGAGACACTATAACCTTCTTCATTTTACCCAATTCACCCCCGGTATAAACGGACATGTACTTTCCGTCCGCAACCTCGGCGCTTCCGTTATATCCGTTTTGAAGGATTAGTGCACCTGCATTTTTATAAGTATTTCCCCCGTCGTCAGAGATTTCAATCACTCCGTAATCGTAGCCGTTTTCAAGGTAAAAGGTATGATAAAAGGAAAGAATTGAGTTTCCGCCAACCTGAATTGGACCTAATACCAATTTCCCCTCGGCATACTTATCCCATTCTTTCCCATACCAACAAGTACCGTTTGACACTGCATTACGGCTTGACACAATCTCCCAGCCGGGATAAGAAGAAGAATTTATTACAACATTGTTGTAAGAAAACGTCCCGTCATCGGAGTCGCAAGAATTAAAAAATACGTTTTGAAAAGAAGAAGATTTAAAAAGACGGACACCGTTTTGCTGATAAGAGTTGCCGGAATAATCTGTAAAAGACAAATCCGCATAATATGTTTCATTCTGAGAAAGATTCGGAATGGACAAAACGCCCTCGCTAAGCCCGTCAAGAACAAGGGTTGCCACAACCGCTTTGTTGCTGGAAGAATATACCGACACAGTGCCGGAAGAACATTTCTCGTTTAAAGAAATTTCAACACTTCCCGAATCCCCGTTTGAAGTTGCATAAAAATAAACGGGGGAGGGAGCATCGCAGTCCAAAGCAATTTCTTTTGAAATAGTTTTCTGACCGGAATCTCCGTAATGCTCATCGGTATAAGACAAAACAAAGAAAGAGGATTTGTCAGCATAGTGAGAAAAATCAATATCACAGGAATAAACGCCTTCGCCCGTTTTCTGAAACTCAACATTAAATTCTTCCCCGGTATTCACGTTTTTCAACAAAAGGGTAATGCTTGATTGAGAAAGGTCGCTGTCCCATACTTCCGCATGAACTGTTCCCGAACAAGACACAAGCTCTTTGTCAATTAAAAGAGCACCCATGCTTACGGGCTCATAAACACTTGTATATGTTGACGGATCTCCGAAAAGGTTATACTGCTGAAAATATCTTTCCGTGCTTCCTGTGCCGTTGTAAAACTGGTAAAGATAGATTTTTCCTTCAACAAACATCGGGCCAATCTGATTCATATTGTCAACAAACATTGACTTAAAAACCATTCTTTCAAGCACATCGTCTTCATCCCAATAGGAATAAACCGAAGAGCCCCAGAATGCGCATGCACCGTGCTCTGCCCGCAGCCAAGTTTCCCCGAAACATTCGGTGTATTCATATCTTCCTGTAAGACATGCAAATGAAAGAACAAAGGGATAAACAGTGTTTGTCAAATTCCTTATATCGCTTTGGCGATAACGAATAGAATACGTAATCGACCACTCATTATAGTTTCCGTGCCCTGAATAAACAACAAAATTTCTTCCCTCATTAATTGTGTCGGAAATTTCAGAAACGCTTACACCGTATGTTTCCGCATACAGTTTGTCGCATGCGTATCCGTCGGGCTTAAAATAATTTGCTATAACGTAATTGTGAGTGCCCTCCGTAATCTGATAATTGTCATCGGCAGTAATAAAACACGCCTTTTTAGGCAACCCGCCGATTCTGCTATCCATATCAATAATTTTCTTCAAAGCGTTTTGCAGTTCCTGCTCATTATTGACAGAAATTCTTCCCAAATAAACATCAGGAAAATAATCATTTCCTGCCAATGTTGAATAGTAAAGGTCTGTATGTGGATTGTTAGTCGTATTGCCCACATATTCGGGAATAATACCCGTATCGCCTACAAGTATTACAAAATCGGGCCTTGTGTCAACGTTGTCGTATTTTGTCTGAATATAAGACTTGATTTCATCTTTTGTATGCCCGGTATCGTCAAGAGTGGCAACATCCACTGTAAACCCGAGAGACTGTTTGTGAGAAATGAAATCGGAAAGAGTTGAAGTGAAATTTGCCGGTGTAATAATAAGCAATTTCTTGCCTAAGACGGTTTTTCCCTTTGAAAAATCGGGAACAAAGTAATTCAAAAACATGGAAGAAAACAATTTTCTATCCGGGTCTATATTATACTCTGAATCAACAGATACATTTTTAACCCTAAACTTAATCTTTGAATAAACAGTAAGAATTCCTTCCTTGGCATTGTAATCAAAAGGATACAATGTGATGCTTATTCCGTTTTTACCCCTTACAACAAAAGGTTTCCCCACGGAATAAAGTTTGTCATTGCCCGTGCTGTTTTGATAGAAATTAGTGTCAAAAACAAAAGGCCTGTCTTCAAGTTTTCTTGATTTCGGCCAAGGCTTTTGTACCGGAAAAACAGGAAAATCAAGTTTTACAGTTTTCTTTTGATAAGAAACAATTTCAATCTCAGGCATGACATTGCCTTTAAGCATTAAAGAAAACGTTGCCTTAGGAAGCATAGGCCTGCCGTAAGTTGCCTCATATCCCATATCCGGACAATTTATTTTGTAAAAAACACCGTTTTTTGTGTTTGTTTCCTGCAAAGAATACTCCGGCATCTCAAAAACAAATTCAAGATAGCCGTTGCCGGAAGCCGAAACACTTATTCCGGAAACAGGAGTGGACGCAAACAAAGAAAATCCAATAAAAAAAGCAGTAAAAAATACCCAAAATTTTTTCATTTAACCCCCCGAAAATACTTTTGTGATAAATATTATATTACAACCTTTATTAAAAAAATAAAAAAAAAGAAAAAGACTGATTTTAATCACAAAATTAATTGCCTGAAACCGTGTTTTAATCATAAAATAAAGAAGTACTCACATTAATTTTAGGAGGAAAAAATGGAAATCAAAAAAATCGGAGTTTGCGGCGCCGGAACAATGGGCAACGGCATAGCCCACGTGTTTGCCCAGCACGGATTTGAAGTGATAATGAGAGACGTAAAAGAAGAATTTGTTGAAAGGGGAATGAAAACAATTGACAAAAACCTTCAAAGAGGGGTAAACAAGGGAAGAATGACCGAAGAGGAAAAGAAGGAAATTCTTTCAAGAATCACCCCGACAACAGACTTAAACCAACTTAAAGACTGCGACTTTGTTGTTGAAGCAATTACCGAAAACTTTGAAATAAAAAAACAGTTAATACAAGACCTTGACAATATGTTGAGAGAAGGCGTAATTATCGCGTCCAATACCTCTTCAATCTCAATCACAAAACTTGCCGCATTAACAAAAAGGTCTGACAAAGTTATAGGAATGCACTTTATGAATCCCGTCCCGGTTATGAAACTTGTTGAAATAATCAGAGGGGCTCAGACTTCCGACGAAACCTTTAAAACAGTGAAAGAGTTAACGGAAAAACTGAATAAAGTCGGCGTTGAGGTAAACGATTTTCCCGGCTTTGTCTCAAACAGAATTTTAATGCCAATGATAAATGAAGCAATTTTTGCTTTAATGGAAGGGGTCGGCACACCGGAAGCAATTGACGAGGTTATGAAACTTGGAATGAATCATCCCATGGGCCCTTTAACCCTTGCGGACTTTATAGGGCTTGACGTATGCCTGTTCATTATGAATGTCCTTTACGACGGATTCAAAGACCCGAAATACAGACCTTGCCCGCTTTTGGTAAAAATGGTTGACGCAGGGTATTTGGGAAGAAAATCCGGCAAAGGGTTTTACGATTACTCAAACAAATAAAAATCGGCGGGGATTTTCCCCGCTTTTTTTATCCCCGACAGGATTAACTTTGGTAAAATATGAGAGAGTAAATAAAGAGGTATTTTATGATTTGTCATAAATGCGGATTTTTAAATCCGGGAAACACAAAAATATGTTTAAGTTGCGGGGCAAAATTATTTGCAAACACAAACCCGAAATTCGGAGACTTATCCGAATTTGACAGTGAAAATGTTGTAACCCAACTTATATCAAGGTTTGAAGAAAATTTTTCCGAAATTTTTGAGACTATTGACATTCTAAACGCAAGGACTGAAAAACTTGAAAATGAAATTATTGCGTTAAAAAGCGGGCTTTTCACCCTTGTTGACCTTTTATCCGAAAAAAATCTCATAAAAAGGGAAAAATTCTCTCATGTTTGGGAAGACAACCTGCTTCAAAACATGGCTATTGAAAAGGAAAAAGATAAGTTTCTGTTTCTAAAAGACGAAATTCTGCTTGTGGAAAACCAAAGAAAAAAAGAGCAACTTGCTCAAACCCTTAACGAAGTTGAAACGCTGTATTTTTCCGGGAAAGGAGAAGAAGCGGTGGAGCAACTTGAAAAAGCATCAAAAAAACACAAAAATAATTACAAATTACACCTTTTTCTCGGAGAGGTTTACTACAAAAAGAGAGATTACGCCAAGGCTATTGAGCATCTTATCAAGTCTTTCACTCTAAACCCCGACGATTATGAAACAAATCTCTTTCTCGGGATAGCATTGAACGAAATAGGAAAAAAACAAAAAGCGGAAGAGTTTCTTTTAAAGGCTATTGACCTAAACCAAAAAGAATTTATGCCCTATTATGTTTTGGGAGTAATTTACTTTCATGAAGAAAAATACAGAATTGCAGAATTCTTTCTGCTTCAAGCGCTTGAATTAAGAAAAACACCGGAAATTTTGTTTTTTCTCGGACTTATCTACAAAAATTTGAATAAAAAAAGAAAAGCGGAAAAATTTTTAAAAGAGGCAATTGAACTTGACCCTTACTTTGAAAACGCATTTTATCACCTCGGAATGATTTACCTTGACTTAAATTGGCACAAAAAGGCAAAGGTAATGTTTGAAAGAGTTTTATCCCTCAATCCGTTGAGATTTGAACTCAACGCTTTTAAAAAAGGCAAAAAATACGATTTTTCCGGAATTCAATTAAACGAAGAAATCAACAAAATCACAAAAGAATGCGAAAAACAGTATGAAAAAGGCAACACGGAAGAAGCGATTAAATGCTATGAAAAAATACTTAGAGAAATCCCGGATAATCCTCAACTTTTACTTACAACCGCGGAACTTTTAATTGAAAACGGAGACGCGCAAAAGGGAATTGAACTTGCGGAAAAAGTTTTAAAAAACACCAAAAACGAAAATACATTGTTTCACGCATACAGCATAATGCACCGTGGATTTACCTTGCAGGACAGACATGAGGAAGCGCTATCCCTTATGGAAAATTTTCTAAAAAAGGCAAAAAGCAAATACGCCAAAGCTTTTGCAAACATTTTAATAGCCTTTGACCTAATAAAACTTGAAAAACCCGAAAAAGCAACCGAACACGCAAAATCCGCTTTAAAACTTTCAACAAGGGATTTGAGGCCTTTCGCTTTGGACGCTCTCGGATGGGCGAATTACCGACTTAAAAGATACGAGAAAGCGGAAGAACTTTTAAAAGAAAGTCTGCTTATTGACCCAAACAACTCTCTTACAATCTATCACTTGGGAATAGTAAACATTGCTTTGGGAAAACAAAAAGAAGCGCTGAAACTATTTGAAAAACTGATAAATTTGGAAGATGAAGATTACAGTGTAATATCGGATTTCACTTATTAACTTTGTCGTGAAAGAAAAACTAAAACAACTGCCTCAAAAACCCGGCGTTTACATTTTCAAAGCCGAAAACGGGAAAATCATTTATATCGGCAAAGCAAAGAATTTAAAAAAAAGGGTTTCACAATATTTCAACAGAAGTAATTACAAAAACGTGCTTATTCTCTCAAAGGCAGAGGACATAGAATTTTTCCTGACAAACAACGAGGTTGAGGCGCTTCTTCTTGAATACTCGCTGATAAAAAAGCACAAACCCGAGTTCAACATTCAGTTGAAGGACGACAAAAGTTATCCCTATGTTTTCCTTGATTTAAGCGAAGAATTTCCGGGAATTTACTTTATGAGAAAAAAACAACAGGGAAAGAAAGAATACTTCGGCCCATACCCTTCCGCTTCAAGCGTAAGAAAAATTATTGGCATTGTTGAAAAATACTTTAAACTCAAAACCTGCAAAACGGATTTTTCAAAAATCACAAGGCCGTGTTTGAAATACCAAATAGCAAGGTGTGCCGCCCCCTGCGTAAAACCGGAAATAAAAAAGGACTATCTTGAAAACGTTAAAATGGCAAAGAATTTTTTAGAGGGAAAACTAAAAAAACTTGAAAAAGAGATTGAAGAAAAAATGGCGGAAGCGTCTGAAAACCTTGAATTTGAGAAAGCGGCAAAATTGAGGGATACTCTGTTTGCCTTAAAAAAATTCAGGGAAAAGCAGGCGGTATTCATAGATATGCCGGACACGGACTTTATCTTTCACAAAGAGGAAAACTGGCACTTTGTTTTAATCCTTTATTTAAGGGGAAACAGAATTGTTGACAAAAAGGAGTTGTTTTTTGAAAAAGACAAATTTGAATCCACCCAGAATTTTATGGAAATGTATATAGCCTCTTTAAAGGACAGAGTGCCCGCAATATTCACAAACTTTGAAATTGAAAACAAAAAAATCCTTGAAGAGGCATACACCGTTAGATTTAAAGAAAAAGTTGAAATCAAAAACATTTCAAAAAAGGGAAAATACAAAAAACTTGTTGAAATTGCCGAAAAAAACCTGAATTACATTATCGGGGAAAAGGAAAAGCAAAGCAAAAGCCTTGAAAAACTGAAAGATTACCTTAAACTTGAAAAAACCCCAGACACAATTTACGGCTTTGACATATCCCATTTAGGCGGATGCTTTACCGTTGCGTCATCCGTATGCTTCAAAAACGGAAAACCAGAAAAAAGTTTTTACAGAAGAATTAAACTTGAAGAGGGAATAAACGACGATTACAAGTCAATTTACCTTGCGGTGAAAAAAAGGCTTGAAAGCGACAAAAAGAGGGGAATTCCCCTGCCGGACTTAATCGTTATTGACGGCGGAAAGGGGCAGTTGAATTCGGCATTAAAGGCAATAAAAGAATTAAAACTTGAAAGCAGGGTTGACTTAATCTCAATTGCCAAAAAAGAAGAAATTGTTTTCTCAAAAAACTTTCCCGAAAGAATTAAACTTGACTTCTCCCTTCCCTTTGCAAGTTTGATAACAAAGGTTAGAAACGAAAGCCACAGGTTTGCCAACGAATACAGAAAAAAACTTTACAGAAAGAAAAACCTAAACTCAATTCTTCTTGAAATTCCCGGAATCGGGCAGAAAACCTATCAAAAACTCATAAAAGAATTTAAATCCGTTGAAGGGATAAAAAGCGTAAGTTTAGAGGATTTGGAAAAAATAACAAACAAAAAAACAGCGGAAAGAATTAAAAAATTCCTGAACGATTTTAAAAATTGAAAACCGAATAATTTGCGTGGCAAATCGCAAGGG
>JAMOUY010000041.1 GCA_027067895.1 Acidobacteriota bacterium | reverse complement strand
GGGAAAGAAGGTGTTATGTTTAAGGACGAATTGAAAATTTGGGTAAAAGCGGGAGACGGCGGAAGCGGATGTTTGAGTTTCAGAAGGGAGAAGTTTATCCCCAAAGGCGGCCCCGACGGCGGAGACGGCGGAGACGGGGGAGATATAATTTTGCAGGGAGACGCTTCTTTAAACACTTTCAACAAGTTGAGATACAGACAGCATTACAAAGCCGAAAGGGGTGAGCACGGCAAAGGCAAGAACATGCACGGAAAAAACGGCGAACCCTGCATTATTAAAGTGCCTCTCGGCACAATTGTGAAAATAGAGGAAACCGGGGAAATTATAGGCGAAATTCTTGAAGACGGCCAGAAACTTGTTGTCCAGAAGGGCGGAAGGGGTGGCAGGGGAAACGCAAGGTTTGCAACTTCAACAAACCGCGCGCCGAGGCACTTTGAAGAGGGAGAAAAAATTGAGCCTATTCGTTTAAAACTTGAATTGAAACTTATTGCCGACGTTTCAATTGTAGGGTTTCCCAATGCGGGAAAATCAACCTTGATTTCAAAAATTTCAAACGCAAAGCCCAAAATTGCCGATTATAAATTCACCACCCTTCATCCCAATCTGGGAATTGTTGAGTATCACGGTTTTAAATCCTTTGTTATTGCCGACGTGCCGGGATTGATTGAGGGTGCGTCCGAAGGCAGGGGGCTTGGCACAAGGTTTTTGAAACACATAGAGAGGACAAGGGTTTTGCTTCACCTTATTGACGGGGCTGTCCCCGAGAAAACCTATCTTGAAGACTTTTTTACAATCAGAAAAGAGATTGAAAAGTTTAATCCGGAAATATTGAAAAAGGAATACGTTATTGCGGTAAACAAAAAAGACGCAATATGCTGTCCCGACCAACTTGAAGAGATAAAAGACTTTGCCGATAAAAATTCCATTCCGTTTTTCCTCATTTCCGCGGTAAGCGGAGAAGGGCTTGAAGAGTTAAAAAATTCCTTGGGAGAAATTGTTGAAAGAGTAAAGAAAAAAGATGCGGAAATTAAAAAAGAAGAAGAGAAAAGCGACAAAACCGATTTCCTTGACGAGGTTTGAATGATAGGTTTTTACGGAGGAAGTTTCAATCCCGTTCATTTGGGGCATATTGAGGTTGCCCGTTTCTTGTGCAAATCCCCCTTTGTTGAAAAAATCTGTTTTACCCCTGTTTACCGCCATGCTTTCGGAAAAAAACTCGCTTCTTTTGAAGACAGGGTTAACATGCTCAACCTTGCGGTGAAGGGAGAGGAATGCTTATGCGTTTCTTTGGCTGAGAAAGAAAAGGGCGGAGTTTCTTATACCGTAGATTTGCTTGCTTTTCTTAAAGAAAAATACGGAGACGATTTTTTCTTTTTAGCCGGCGCTGATTCCCTAAACTCTATTGAAAGTTGGAAAGATTGGCAGACTATTTTGTCCCTTTACAACATTGTTTTTACGACAAGAGGCGGGCTTGAAATCAGGGAAGAGATTATTCCGCTTGTTGAAAGGGTTTCAGGCAAAAGGGTGAAGTTTGTGGATAATGTCAGATTGCTAAACCCGAAAGGCATAAACGTTGTTAAAGTCCCTGATATTCCCGTTTCGTCAACGGAAGCGAGGAAAATGATTGCAGAGGGAAAAGATTTAAGTGGAATATTGCACCCCGATGTAATATCATATATTTACCGGAAAAAACTTTATAAGGAGAAAACGAATGGATAATACCGAGTTGTTTATTGATACGGTTGTAAAAGCGGCGGAAGACAAAAAAGCGGAAAATATAGAGATTTTGAAGGTTAGCGAGTTAACCACCATTGCCGATTTTTTCATTATTATGAGCGGAAACTCAAAGGTTCAGAATCAGGCAATTGCCGATGAGATTATAAAAAAAGCGGGAAAGAAGGGGCTTTTCAGTGTTGAGGGATACGACCTTGCCGAATGGATACTGCTTGATTACGGTTCCGTTATAGTCCACATATTCACGCCTGAAAAAAGGGCTTTTTACGATATTGAAAGTTTGTGGGCGGATGCTGAAAAGATTTTAAAAAGATGAAAATAAAGTTTGTATGGCCGGGGGAAACAAAGGATTCCCGACTTTTAAGCCTTGAAGAGGAGTATTTGAAAAAGATTTCAATGTTTGTCAAAACCGAAAAAATTGTTTTTAAATCAAAATTCAACAGGGAAAGAGAAAAACAGATTGCGTTTGAGCAGGGCGAAATTGAAAAAAGGGCGGGAAATATCAGAAATCTCATACTTTTGACCGAAAAGGGAAAAGAGATGGATTCCTTTGCATTTGCGGAATTTCTGAGAAAAAAACTTGATTTTCAGCCTGACGACATTGTCTTTGCGGTTGGCGGAGAAAACGGATTTAGCGAGGATTTTCTGAAAAAAGGCATGTTTTTGCTCTCTCTTTCAAAAATGACGTTTACACACGAACTGGCAAGAATTATACTATTAGAGCAGGTTTATAGGGCGTTTACAATAATGAGAAACATAAAGTATCAGAGGTAGGAATGAAGAATAGAAACGTTTTTTTAATTATTTTGTTTTCCCTTTTGGTTTTTGTAGTTGCCGTTCTTTACTATGAAAACATTGACCTTTTGAAGCAGGATTTTACAGTTTTCAAGCATTTTTCTTTGAAACTTGAATTTGTCCTTCTTATCATTTTTGTTTTAGGCGGGCTTTTAACCTTTGGAATTTACAGAAGTTTAAGGCTTTCGTCAAACCTTTCGTGGCGCGCCAACAGGCATTTTGTAAAGGCTTTGAACAACCTTTATTCTTCCCGCTTTGAAGAGGCGAAAAAGGAAATTCAAAAAGCGCTTGAAGTTTCGCCGAAAAATTACGATTTGCTTATGACTGCCGGCGTTATTGAAAAAAGGCTTAAAAACTACGATACCTCTTACCAATATTTTCTTGACGCGTTTAAAAGAAAGCCGACAATTCAGGCTTTTCAAAAAATGATTGACGTAATCAAAGACGGAAATTTAAAAGTGGACAGCGAGGAATTGTATTACCTGTCAAAGGAAATTCCCAAATCCGACAGGGGATACGGAAGAAAACTTCTTCTTGACTATTACAGGGAAAAGAAGGAATGGGACTGGGCTTACAAGGTTTTTAAAAGGGGAAGAAAATACAGGCCCGATATTTATACCGACAAATTGAGGGTTGAGATAGAGTATGAACTTGCAAAGAAGGAAAAATCCGGAAAAAGGCTGAAAGAAATTATAAACGAATTTCCCGATTTTGCGCCTGCTTACATGTTTTACGCCTCTATGCTTAAAGAAAGCGGAGACTATAAGGAAATGATTGAGGTTTTGAAAAACGGATTTTACAAAACCCATATTGTTGAGTTTTTGCAGATGATAGAGGATTACTTTCTTGAAAACTCCGACCCGGAAGGGGCGATAGAAACCTTAAACGAGATTGTTTTAAACGAAAATTACAACATACTTGCCCAATTCTTTTTGGGAAAACTCTATTACAGGCTTGAACTTCTTGAAAAGGCGAGGGAAATTTTTGAAAACATAAAGGGAGAGGTGAGATACATTCCCGGGCTTTACTATTACCTTGCCGATATTTACAGAAAGAGAAACGATTACGACACCGCATTTGCGTATTTGAAGCAACTTGCAAAGGAACAGCACCTTGACAAATTCAGATTTAAGTGTGAAAACTGCGGCTGGGAGATGGAGA
>JAMOUY010000040.1 GCA_027067895.1 Acidobacteriota bacterium | reverse complement strand
CATACCCAATACAAAATGAGAGGGAATTGAGGAAAAAATTGAAATATCAACCATTCCCTTCCTAATTGTCTGGGTAACGTGGGAACCAACAAGATACGCTCCCGAAAATTCAAATATAGCGGCAATCAAAACCGCCTGCTTTAAACTGATAGCCTTTGAACCAACCGAGGTGCCCATAGCGTTTGCAACATCGTTGGCACCTACGTTCCAAGCCATGTAAAAACCGAAAACTATTGCAAGGATATAGATTAAGGTATTAAAATCCATTGCTTTCCCCCGCTTACTTGCTTATCATCATTCTAATTCTGTTGCCGACCTTTTCGCTTAAATTTGCAATATCGCCAAATTTGTTGAAAATTTTAGGCCACAAAAATATTTCAGAGCATTTAAGTTTGTCTTCAATTTCAAAAACCTTTTTGGCGAGTTTTCTCTGAATAATATCGCATTCATGCTCCTTTTCCCCCAATTTGTCTATCATTTCAAAAATATGCTTAACCTCAGGCCCCCCGAAAGCACTTTCAAAAGCAACGTCCATTTCACTGACAATCTTAAAAAGTTCTTCAAAGGTTTCCATAACCTTGCCCTTGAATTCCGCAAGCAAAGGCTTAAATTCTTCCGGAATTTTCAACTCTTTCAAAGTAAGCAAAGCGGCAAAATCTTCCGCAGTATCGGCTATTGAGTCCTGACTTGCCAAAACGGAAAGAATTGTCTGCTTGTTAAAGGGAAGAAAGATTGTCGTGCTAATTCCGTTTCTCAATTCGTTTTTAATAATGTCAACTTCATGCTCCAAAGAAGAAACCTCTTGCGCATACTTTTCCAAAACTTCCGCATCGGCTCCGGCAAT
Organism: Acidobacteriota bacterium; assembly: GCA_027067895.1. Lineage (GTDB taxonomy): Bacteria > Acidobacteriota > Holophagae > Thermotomaculales > Thermotomaculaceae > Thermotomaculum. The sequence continues at coordinate 2,849 of JAMOUY010000040.1, read as the reverse complement.
AAGCAAATCGACCATTTCCGCCGCTTTGTATACGCATTCTTTAATCTTCTCCATCTGCTGCTTCAAGGGGGAAAAGGGCGATTTGCTAAAAATCTCAAAAATTGATACGCTCATTCATACCTCCGAAAAAAATTTTTTGCAAAAAAAATCCCCGCAAAATGCGGGGATATAATCAATCAAGAAGGTGGACAATAAGTCCGCTTCTTAACTTTGGCTCAAACCAAGTGGATTTCGGGGGCATAACCGCTCCCGCATCCGCAATATTCATTAACTGCTCAACCGTTGTGGGATACATTGAAAAAGCAACGGCATAATTGCCGGAATTTACAAGTTTTTCCAATTCGCCTGTCCCCCTTATTCCTCCTACAAAACTTATTCTGTCAGATTTTCTCGGATTTTCAATACCTAAAATAGGGGCAAGCAGAAATTCCTGCAAAATATAAACGTCAAGGGATTTAACCGGGTCGTTGTCGTTTACAATTTCAGGCTTGGGGGTTAAGGTGTACCACTCCCCGTCAAGATACATTGAAATCTCGTGCACTTTTGAGGGGGACTTAATGCCGGTTTTTTCAACATTGAAGTTTTCTTTCACTTTTTCAAGAAATTCTTCTTTGCCAAATCCGTTTAAATCCTTAACCGCCCTGTTGTAGGGAAGAATCTGCAACTGATTGTGGGGAAAGTAAACCGCAAGAAAATAATTGTATTCCTCTTCGCCTGTATGATTCGGGTTTTCCTTCTTTCTCCAATCCCTCACCTTTGCGCCCGATGCCGAGCGATGATGCCCGTCGGCAATGTAAACATGGGGAATCTGCTCAAACTTCCGCCTCAAGGTTTCAATAACCTCTCTATCCCTGATTACCCAGAAATCGTGCTTAACCCCGTCATCTGACGTGAAAGAATATTCTGGCTCGCCTTTTGTTATTTCATCAATAATTCTGTCAATATCTTCCTGCGCCTTGTAGGTAAGAAAAACGGGGCCCGTGTTTGCGTTTGTTGTGTAAACGTGTTTAATTCTGTCCCTTTCCTTGTCTTCCCTTGTAAACTCATGCTTTTTGATTCTATCTTCAAAGTAATCGTCCGCCCATGCGCAGCCAACAAGCCCTGTCTGAATATGGTCTCCCATCTGCTGTCTGTAAACGTAAAAGTAATCGTCTTCGTCCTGAACAAGGTATCCTTCCTCAATAAGTTTGTTCAGATTTTCCTTTGCTTTTTGGTAAACCTTTTCGTCATAAATGTCAATTGAAGGGTCAAGGTCTATTTCAGGCCTTACAACATGAAGAAAAGACAGGGGATTTCCTTCTGCAAGTTTTTTCGCCTCCTCGGTATTAACAACATCGTAGGGGGGCGACGCTATTTTTTCAGCATACTCTTTTTTTGGCCTAACGCCTTTAAATGGTTTTACTCTAACCATCAACTCCTCCGCTTACTTTATTCTGTCTTTAAGCAAATCCTCCAACGTGGGCATTCCTATTTCCTGCAATTCATAGTAAACCCTTGTTGAAGGCTTGTTAATGTTGATTACCCTTCTCAAATCAATAGGCGTTCCAATAACAACCGCATCGCAGTCGGAAGCGTTAATTGTTTCTTCAAGGTCTTTTATCTGCTGTTCACTGTATCCCATAGCGGGAAGAAGTATGCCTATTTCAGGATATTTTTCATAGGTTTCCAAAATTTTGCCCACAGCCCAAGGCCTCGGGTCAACCAATTCGGAAGCGCCGAATTTTTCAGCCGCAACCGTGCCTGCGCCGTATTCCATACCGCCGTGGGTTAATGTGGGACCGTCTTCCACAACAAGCACCCTCTTGCCCTCAATTACGGACGGGTCTTCAACAAAGATTGGGGACGCGGCTTCAACAATCCTTGCTTTGGGATTAAGCATTCTCACATTCTGCCTTACCTCGTCAATATCAAAGTAATCGGCCGTGTCAACCTTATTAATAACAACAATGTCAGCAAGGTGAACGTTTGCCTCACCGGGATAGTATTCAAGTTCATGTCCCGGTCTGTGCGGGTCTGCAACGGTTATCATAACGTCAGGCTTATAGAAAGGCATATCGTTGTTTCCGCCGTCCCATACAACAACGTCGGCCTCCTTTTCAGCCTCTCTCAAAATCGCCTCGTAATCAACTCCGGCATATACAACAATTCCCTTTGCAATATGGGGCTCATACTCTTCCATCTCTTCAATTGTGCATTTATGCTTATGCAAATCCTCAATAGTTTCAAACCTCTGCACCTTCTGGGCTTCCAAATCGCCATAGGGCATGGGGTGTCTTACCGCAACAACCTTTTTGCCCATTTTCTGCAAAATGTCGCATACCCTTCTTGTTGTCTGACTCTTTCCGCAGCCTGTCCTAACCGCGCAAACGGCAACAACAGGCTTTGTGGATTTAAGCATTGTCCTGTGTCCGCCCATTACCATAAAATCTGCGCCTGCCGCGTTTGCTATGGCGCTTCTGTGCATTACATAGTCGTAAGGCACGTCCGAATATGCAAAAACAACAAGTTCAACATTGTGTTTTTTTATCAATTCAGGCAAATCCTCTTCCGAATAGATGGGAATTCCGTCGGGGTAAAGTTTTCCCGCAAGGGAAGCCGGATATACCCTTCCTTCAATGTCGGGAATCTGAGTTGCCGTAAACGCTACAACGTTGTATGCCTCGTTATCCCTGAAAAAACAGTTAAAATTATGAAAATCCCTTCCCGCTGCGCCCATAATAATCACATTGGTCTTTTTCATTACTCCTCCTCCTTAGAGAATATGTTTACCAGTACAGACTGGGAAACAAACATAAGATTTTTGGAATATCCTTCCAAATCAAGCAAGTCTTTTACGTCAGAACAAATCT
>JAMOUY010000039.1 GCA_027067895.1 Acidobacteriota bacterium | reverse complement strand
AATGGAATCAAAAAAGAGCGAAGTTATTGAAAGGGAAAATGATATTGCATTGCTCAACAAAGACTATTTTGAGAAAAAGTTGAAATCGGAAAGGCTTGAAGCGGAAATAAGAAACAAGATTGAATTGCTTGGAGATTTGAAAAATAGAATTGAAAATTACGAGGAAGAAATTGAACTTCTTGAAAAAGAAAGCGGGGAACTTGACGAAAAAGAGGAAAAAGAGAAGGAAAATCTTTCCCTTGCTTTGGAAGACCTTGACGCTTTAAACATAAAGGCTGAAACACTTTCCGGAAAACTTTCTTCCTTAAAAGAGGAGTTGAGGGAAAAGGAAAAGGAATATCTCAAAATTGATATGGAGTTGAAAGATAAGGAAAGGGAGCATTACAAAGCGGTTTCGGATTTGAATTATGCGAAAAAGGAAAAAATTTCCGTGTTAAACGAGTTGGAAGAAAAGAAAAATCTTTTGGAAACCTTAACGGAGGAGATAAAAAACTTTGTTGAAAAGAAAAATTCTTTTTTGAAAGAAGTTGAGGAATTGCAGTCTTCTTTGAAAGAGTTAAAAGATTTGAAAGATGAATTGGCTTTTCGCATAGATGAAAGCAATTCAAAGATAAAATCAAAGGAAAAAGAGTTAAATTCATTAACCGTTGAGATAAACACCTTAAAAAACAGATATTCTCAAATTCAGGGATTTCTTGAAAACAGGGAAGGTTTTTCCGAAGACGTAAAAAGGCTGATTGAAGAAAAGAAAGATTTGATTTTAGGCGTTGTCGGAGACTTTGTTGAAGTAAAAGACTCTGAGGTAAACTTCTTTGACAATTTTTTCAACCTTTACTATCAGGTTGTTGTGCCGAAAAACTACACCGCCTTTAAAAAACTTGTTGAATATTGCAGAGAGAAAAACCTGAAAGGCATAGGAATACTATGTCCTTCAAAGAAAAGCGGGGGGAAATCCTCGTCGGACAAAACCCTGTTTGATTTTCTTGTTTTTGAAAAGAAAATCCCGGCAAATTTTATTGAATATTTGAAAAAGTTTTCGGTTATCTCTTCCTTTGAAAGCCCTGAAAAAGATGCTGTTTTCTTCAACGGAGATTTTTACTTTTCCGAAAGCGGAATATACCGCACAGGCTCAAAAGACGAAAGCGGATTTTTAGGCTTAAAGGGACAGTTGAAAAAAATTACGGCAAAACTTGAAATATTGGACAAAAAGAAAAAAACATTGGAAGAGGAATTGTCCGAATTTAGCCTTGAAAAAGATGAACTTGAAAGGGAATTAAACAGGCTTAACGGGGAAATAGAGGATTTGTCCCAACTGTTGGGCGGAAAGAAAACCGAATTTGAAAAGCATAATCACATAGTTTCTCTAAAAGAGCAGGAAAGAATAAGGGTTGAAAAAGAGGTTGACACGCTTCAAAACAATCTTAATGCTTTGGATAAAACGATTGAAATGTTGTCCCAAAAAATAAAAGATTTTGAGAGGGAAATTCAAAAACAAAGACAGTTGAAAGACGAAAAATCTTACAAATTGGATTCTTTAAAAGAGCAACTTGAATACTTGCAGGAAGAGCACGGAGATTTGCTTTTAATGGTTGAAAAAAGAAAATCCGTTGTTGAAAGTATAAAAAAAGAGCTTGAATTTATTGAGAGAAAGAAAAAAGAGATAGTTTTCAGAATAGAAAAGGCAAAAAAAGACAGGGAAAAAGATACCGAAAACATTGCCAACTTTGAAAAAGAGATAAAAACCTTGAAGGCAAGCGCAGACAATATTGTTGACGCATACAGGCAGATTTCTTCCGTGTTAAATCAAAGGAAAGAAACCCTTGAAGAGAAGAAAAAAGAACTTTCTTTGTTGGAAAAAAAGATTTTTGAATTGAAGAAAAAAGAGGAAGAAATTTTAAGGACGAAACAGGAGAAAGAAATCAAAAAAGCGGAAAAATCCGTCAAATTCAATGACTTAAAGGATTACCAAATTTCAAAATTCGGAGAATTTAAGTCAGAGAAAACCGAAAATTACGAAGAATTAAATCTTCAATTTGAAAAACTTTCAAGAAAACTTGAACACTTCGGTGCCATAAACCTTCTTGCCATTGAAGAATGCGACGAGCAGGAAAAAAGGTATAATTTCTTAATGGAGCAGAAAAAAGACCTTGAAAAGTCAATTAAAACCCTGACAAGAGATATTAGGGAGATTGACGAAACCACAAAAACGCTTTTTGTAAACGCTTTTGATTTTATAAACAAAAAATTCGGAGAAATTTTTAAAGAATTATTTGGAGGTGGTAAGGCTTATTTAAAACTTTCGGAAGAGGACAATGTCCTTGATTCAGGGGTTGAGGTTTATGCAAAAGTGCCGGGGGAAACGATAAAAAGAATAAGCCTTCTTTCCGGCGGAGAGAAAGCCAAAACGGCGCTTGCGCTTGTTTTTGCCCTGTTTGAATACAGGGTAGCCCCCTTGTGCGTTTTGGATGAGGTTGACGCACCCTTGGACGAGCCCAGTGTTTACAGATTCGGGCAGTTTCTTAAAAGGTATAAGGACAGGGTGCAATTTATAGTTATTACCCATAATAAAGTAACAATGGAATTATCCGATTATTTATACGGAGTAACGATGGAGGAACCGGGATGTTCAAAAATTTTTACCGCAAAAATGGAAGACTTTTCTTAGTTTTTATTGTATTAATCGCATTTGGCTTTTATTCATTTGCCGGAGAGGGAACAAAGTATTCCTCTAACGGAGAAAAGAAAGAATCTTTAAACCTTGCGTTAGGTTATGTTTATCTTTCGGGAAATGCAAAAAGCGAAACGGGAAGTTTTAAGGTTGATTACTGTTTGGCAGTGAACAGAATTTTTCTTGAAGCAAAAACTTATTTTATTTTCACAGATGTTACCGATGTCTCAACCGGGCATACCACAAGAATTGACGAAAAATACTTTTTCGGCCTCAAATCAAACTATATGTTGGGCAAAAAAAGCGGTATATTTGCAAATGTTTCTTGGTTAAAAAACAAGCCTGCCGGAATAAATAAAAATCTTGCAATTGCGACAGGTTATTCAAGAATTCTTGTTGACAACGACAAAAAGAAAAGCAAGTTTGGAATAGGTGTGGAAGGGTATAAAGAGGAAAAAATTATCGGAAATCTTTTGGAAGATGATTCGTTTGTAGCGGCCTACTTTGAATTTGCATTTCAGTATGCTTTTAACGAGGCGAACAAAATAAAATTTGAAAACGAAACAAGGGTTAATTTTTCCGATTCAGACGATTACAGGTTATTAGACAATCTTTCATATTCTTCCGCTATAAACAAGAAAATGGCAATTGAATTTAACTACATTCACCAATACAGGAATATTCCCGTGCCGGGCAAGAAAAAAACTGACACCACTTTGATGATAAACCTTGTTTTTAAGTTTTAATTAATAGTTGAATTTTTTTTGTTAAAATAAAATCAGGTTTAATAAGTGCGGCGAAAAAGGGAGAGGTGTAAACAATAAAAAATTACGGAGGTATTACATGAATATCGGGATACCTGTGGAATTAGGCGGGGATAACAGGCTTGCCCTAACCCCTGAAAGCGTGGCTTTATTGGTTGAGAATGGGCACAATGTTTTTGTTGAAACCAAAGCCGGAGAGAAAATTCATTTCTTTGACGAAAAGTTTGAAAAAGCGGGTGCGAAAATCGTATTTTCCCACGAAGAAATATTCGGTAGGGCT
>JAMOUY010000038.1 GCA_027067895.1 Acidobacteriota bacterium | reverse complement strand
AAAATTGCTTGAAATTGCGGAATTTGATGTCCCTGACAGAATTGTAATTACCACAGGCCCCGAGCAGGAATACTATCTTCTTGACAAAAGTGTTTTTAAATTAAGGGAAGATTTGATGATTACCGGCAGAACCTTAATCGGTTCAAACGCAATAAAGGGACAGAAACTTGAAGACCATTACTTCGGAAATATTCCCGACAGGGTAAAATACTTTATGGAAGACGTTGAAATTGCGCTTTACAAGTTGGGAGTGCCGGCAAAAACAAGGCACAACGAGGTTGCCCCCTGTCAGTATGAACTTGCACCTATTTTTGAGGAGTTGAATATTGCCGCAGACCACAACCATCTTGTAATGACAATTTTGAGAAAAAAAGCGGAAGAGCACGGCTTTTCCCTTCTTCTTCACGAAAAACCTTTCAAAGGATTAAACGGAAGCGGAAAACACAACAACTGGTCTATTGCCGACAACAGAGGGGTTAATTACCTTTCACCGGGTAAAAACAGAGAGGAATTTTTAAGGTTTCTTCTTTTTTTTGTCGGTGTAATAAACGGAGTTTACAAGCATGAAAAATTTATCAGGGCGTCTGTTGCAACTGCGGCAAACGACCACAGGCTTGGAGGGAACGAAGCGCCGCCTTCAATTATCTCTGTTTTTGTTGGAAGCGCTTTGGGAAAAGTGCTTGACAGTTTGAAAGAGGGAACTTTTGTTGAGCCCGAGCATTCAAAAACAATAGAAATCGGATTGTCGTATCTTCCCCAAATTGAAAGGCACAACACGGACAGAAACAGAACGTCGCCCGTTGCCTTTACCGGAAACAAGTTTGAGTTTAGAGCGGTAGGCTCTTCCCAGCCGTTGGGTTTGCCTAATACCGTATTAAACGCTTCTGTTGCCGACAGTTTCAGGGAAATTGCCGAATTGATAAGAGAAGAAAAATCAAAAGGCAAAGATAAGGAACAGGCAATACTTTCCGCTCTTTCTTCGGTTTTGAAAAAATGCCACAAGGTGATTTTCAACGGAAACGGATACAGCAGGGAGTGGCAGGAAGAGGCCAAAAAAAGAGGCCTTTCCAATTTGAAAAATACGCCCGAGGCTTTGAAAAACTCTTTCGGAAGCGAAAAGGAAAGAAGGTTTTTGATAGATTTGGGCGTTTTTTCTTCGGGAGAAATTGAGGCAAGGCTGAACATTAAGTATGACCAGTATTCAAAAATTATTGAAATTGAGTCAAGAACGCTTGTCAAGATGGTGAAAAAATACGTGAAAACCGCTGTGATAAGCCAATTGAACGCATTTTCAAAACTTGACTTCTTGGATTATTCGGCTTATGTTAAGAGTATAAAAGTTATGGAAGAAAAAATGAAAATTCTTGAAAGAGAAATTGCTAACTTTGAATCCGTGGAAGGGGAAATGAACAAGGCTTTTTATGCGGCAAACACAATTATTCCCCTTATGGACGAGTTGAGAGAAGCGGTTGATTATTTGGAATCCGAAACAGACAAAGGAGTTTGGCCCCTTCCCGATTACGATTCTATGCTGATTATTTGATATGCGGGATTATCTGTTTTTTGATTCAAACAGATTACTGCCGGGAGAAGGTTTAAAAAAAGGGGGAAGGCTTCCCTTTAAAAAAGCGGTATTTTATGCGCGCCAATTGATAAACGCTGGTTTTTTCTATAAAGAAAAAGGCGAAATGCCGGAAAGCATTTTGCCGAATTCCGTTTTAAAAACCAAGGAAGATTTTCTTTTTCTGAAAAATACCGATAGTTATGTTGATTTTGACGAAGCCCTTTATCTTAAACAGGTAAAGGGTTTTTTTTATTCCCTTGCTTTTAGCGAGGAAAACGAAAAAAACAATTTTTCTCGGAAGTTTAAAAATTTTTCCCAAAAATTCTGTTCAATGATTGACAATCTTGATAAAGCGGGCAATTCCCTTGTTAATTTGCTGTTTATCCTTGACGAAGTTTCTTCTTTAAATTTTGATAATATCGGCCTATTTTCTCATTTTAAAGGTGATTTTAAAAAAATTTTTGAAGATTATGCGGACAAAAAAAATTCTTTTTTGGTTTTTCCTTACACTCACATGGTTAATCCGTTTTTAAAAGTTTTTGTTCCGAATTTTTCTTTGTTTGAATTTTCAAATACAAGTATTCCCTTCGGAAGTTATAACAGGTTTGCGAAAAGATACTTTTTTTTAAACCTGCCTTTGTACGAGGGAAGAAGCCTTCCCGACGCTGATTTGTTGTGGAAAAAGATAAAGCCTTTAATTGAAAACGTAGAAGACGAGATGGTTTTTGTTGAAAACGGGGAGGGGTTGGATTTTTATTCTTTGAAAATTTTTCTGAAAATTTCCAAAAAAATTCCGTCTTTCAGGTTTTTTATTTTGGAAAAAAAACCCTTTTCCGACAAATACAATGAATTGATTGAAGCAGATGTCTGTAAGGTTTTTAATCCTGTAATTGAGGGAAAATTAGATGTGTTAAATTATATTTTCCCCGAATATTCTTTCAGACATTTTTTAACAAAAGTTGAGAAAAAATCCTCTTTTCTGTTTATTCCTTTTTCAACGCTTTTTGATTTGTCAGATGTTGAGATAGAGAAAAACATTCTTGACTTTTCCGGATTGCCGAAAGAAGAAATGGAAAAATTGGAAAATGGGAAATGCGATAATGTCTTGGAAGGAAAGGGTTTTTTTGACGGCGGTCGCTGTCTTTTCAACGTTTACGAACGCTTTTTCAAAGACAAAAAATTTTCTTTTATTGAAAAAAAAATTATAAGGGGAGAAAAAAAATCGGTAATTGGGGAGAAGGATTTTTTAAAAAAATCCCCGAGGAAAGCGGAATTCGCACACAGGATAGATTCTCTGAAAAACGTGGATTCCGGGTTGAAGGGCTTTGTTTGGTATTGTGCCGATAATTATTCAAAAGCGGTTAAATATTTTGAAGAAAGCGGAGACAGTTTTTTTTACGATTTTTATACCGAATGCCTTTACTTTTTGAATAAACACGAGAAACTTATTTCTCTTTGCGAAGAAAAAAAGATTGAGAGTGATTTCTGCCTTCTTGCAAAGGCGCTTTTTCAAGAAAATTTTGATTGGGGAAAAGACAAACCGAGAGAATTATGCCTGTTTGAATATGCTTTGAAAAAAATGGATTTTGCTTTGCTTAAAAAGGCTTTGGACAATTCCCGGAAAAAAGATGCCGCTTATTTCAGATTTAAGGCTATTTTAGGATTTTATGTTGAGGGAGACAAAGATTTTAAAAAAGGTTTTGAAAAGGCCATAAAACAGGCATTGAAGGAGAACAATTATGTTGAATTGGCCTTAACATACAAATATTACGGGAATGCGCTTTATTACAAAGAGGATTTTTTCGGGGCAAGAGACTTGTTTTTAAAGTCAATGAAAATAGCCGTTGATATTGAAAACGAGGGAATTTTTGACGATGTTGAGTATAACCTTGCCCATATTGAAACGGTTATGTGCAACCTTGACGCAAGTTATAAATACTTTTACAGGTATTACATTAGCAGAAAGAATATTGGTGATGAGGAAAAAATAAGCGTTTTAAGCGCGCTTGCGAAAATAAAGGCTTTTGCCGGACTTCCTTGCGATGCTGAAAAATTTATTCTTGAAACATTGAGTTTGGCGGAAAAGAAGGGAATAAATGCTAAATTGTCCCCCCTTTACTATTTTTTGGTAACAATTTACCAAGATATGGGCGATTTTAAAAAAGCCTTTTATTATCTTGAACTTTTTGAAAAAACAAGTGACATTGAACTTTTTAAAAAGGAAATTCCTTACAAAAAAGTTGAACTTCACTATTATGAAGGAAAGATTGAAAAGGCAAGAGAGGAATTTGTAAAATGTGTGCCAGAAGAAGATGACAAACTTCATCCTTTTCTTTACAAATGGTTTAAACTGCTTCTCTTTGAAAGCAGGCTTTCCGATGTTTACGATTTTTATTTTGATGTTGAAAAATGTCCGTTAAGGCATACGGTTTTTCTTATAAAAACGGAATTGTTGAAAAAATATCCCCAAATTGTTTTTTTAACAGACCGGGAAATTGAGAGGGATTACAGGGAAGTTTTAAGGTTTAACAGGGATTTTGCCTATGTTTACAGAGGCGCAATTGTTAAAAGAAAAAAATCCAAATTTGACCTTGAACTTTTTGTTCTTTTAAGTGAGGTTGCGGAACATTCGGAGAAGGGGGAACTTTTTTCAGTTAGAAAAACCCTTGAACAAATAGCAAAGTGGGCGGGACTGAACCATATTGACATTGTCCCTTATGGCCAAGAAGTTGAAAACAGGTGGGAAAGCGTTTTTGTTGATGATGACAAAAAAATCTGTCTTGTCAGCGATGTTGAGATAGATTCCGATTTTGCGTATCTTTTTCGGCTTATTTTAAAGGTTTTGTCGGGAAGGTTTAATTTTGTTTACACCGAAAATCCTTCGCCTTCCTCAGTTTATCACTGTGAATTTCTCAATGAAATTATCGGCAGAAGTCCCGCTATTGAAAAAGTAAAGGAAAACATTTTGAAAGTTGCCGATTTCAATGTCCCGGTTTTGATTTTGGGAGAAAGCGGGACAGGCAAGGAATTGGTTGCAAGGGCACTGCATTACTGTTCGTCAAGGCGTAGGAGAAGGTTTGTGCCTATAAATTGCGCCGCAATTCCCAATCATTTGCTTGAAAGCGAATTATTCGGCTACGAAAAGGGAGCGTTTAGCGGCGCGGACAAACACAAAAAGGGATTGCTTGAAGTTGCGGGAGACGGCACCGTTTTTATGGACGAAATAGGAGAAATGCCCCTTTCCTTGCAGGCAAAACTTTTAAGAGTGTTGCAGGAAAGGGAGTTTACCCCGCTTGGAAGCACAAAAATAAAAAAGGTAAATGCAAGGTTTGTTTTTGCCACAAACAAAAAATTAAAAAAACTTGTTGACGAGGGAAAGTTTAGGGAAGATTTGTATTTTAGAATTTCCCCCTATGTTATAAAAATGCCTTCCTTAAACGAAAGGAGAGAAGATATTCCCCTGCTTGCAACTTATTTTTTAAAAATAAACGAGATGGGAAGGGACAAGGTTTTTTCCTATCAGGCTTTGGATTTGCTGAAAAATTACAATTACAGGGGAAATGTAAGAGAGTTGCAGAATATTGTTTTAAGAGCCTTGATTTTATCCGGCGATAGTGAAATTATAGATGTTGAGCATCTGCCTGAGGATATAAAGCCGTCTTTAACTTCGGTAAGGGGAAGTTTGAAAGAAGCGGAGGACGAATTCAGAAGAAACTATATTAGACGGGTGATTGCGAAATGCAACGGAAATATTACAAAGGCGGCGAAGGAGTTGGGAATAACAAGACAGAGGCTTCATCAGTTGAAAAAAGAATTGGGAATTTGACATGCTTGAATATTTGGTTAAAAGAATGGTTGCTTCGGTGCCTACGGTAATAGCCGTTGTGTTGGCGGTGTTTTTTTTAATCCATATTGCGCCGGGAGACCCGATAGACATACTTGTGGGGGAAAATGCTTCCGGTGTTATGAAAGCAAAGGTTGTAAAAGAGTATGCATTGGACAAGCCATTGTATATGCAGGCTTTGTTTTTTTTAAAAAACGTTTTTTTTAAAGGCGGGGGTAAATCCATTTTTTATGGAAAATCATGTTTTGATTTAATAAGGTTGAAATTTGTAAACACGCTTTTTTTGGGGGGCACGGCGTTTTTTTTGGCTGTGTTTTTCTCTTTTTTCTTTTCCTTTCTCTCTTTTTTCTATCAGGGCAGATTGGCGGACAAAGTCATAACGTTTTTTGCCACAATTGGAATGTCTCTTCCGTCATTTTGGTTCGGCATTCTTCTTTTGATTGTTTTTTCGGTTAAATTAAAAATGTTTCCCGTTTCCGGCACGGGCGGATTTTATCATGTCTTTCTTCCCGCATTGACTTTGGCCGTGCCTATGGGAAGTTATGTGCTTCACATTTTGAGAGGAGAATTGATTGCGAAGAAAAACGAAAGATTCGTGCTTTCCCTTAAAGCGAGAGGAATAAAGGAATTTTTAATCTATGTGAAACATATTTTGAAAAACGCTTTAATTCCCGTTGTTATGGTTTTGGCGCTTCAAACGGGATTTCTGCTTACCGGGGCGATTATTACGGAAACTATTTTCTCTTGGGACGGAATAGGACTTCTTTTGATTACCGCCATAAACGTGAGGGATTATCCGCTTGTTCAGTCTCTTGCTATATTTATTGCGATTGTCTATATTTATTCAAACATTTTCGGCGATGTTGTAATGGCTTTTATGGATAGGAGGATTACCTTTGAGAAAAGGGATTTATAGGATTGTTTTTTTTACAATTTTGATTTTTTGTTTTTTGGGGTACCTTTTGAGACCGGATTATTATTCGGTAAATCTTTCCCAGAGGCTTCTTCCACCCTCTCTTTCTCATCCTTTGGGGACGGATTTTTTGGGAAGGGATTTGATGTCAAGAATTTGCCTCGGCGGATTGATTTCTTTCGGTATTTCCTTTATTTCGGTTTTAATTTCTTTCTCAATCGGTTTTTTGGTATCTTTTTTCGCTGCTGTAAAAGGGGGATTTGTGGATAAAATTCTTGTATCGCTGATGGATGTTTTTCAGTCTTTCCCCGGAATGCTTCTGGCTATTGTGTTTGCGGCTTTTTTCAAAGGGGGGATTTACGGAGTAATCCTTGCGCTTTGTGTTTCCGGCTGGGTAGGGTTTGCAAGGCTTTCAAGAGGGCTTATGCTTTCAAAATTAAAGGAAAACTACTTTGTTTATTCTATCGCTTCGGGAGAAAGGGTTTTAAAAGCGGTTTTGAGGCATATTCTTCCCAATATAAAAAAGCCTTTGTTAATTCAGACTTTGCTTGCTTTTTCCGGTGCAATAATAGTTGAGGCTTCTTTGAGTTTTTTGGGAATAGGGATAAAGCCCCCTCTTCCGTCATGGGGGAATATTATTGCGGACGGCAAGGAGTTTATTCTTGTAGCGCCTTATATTTCTGTTATTCCGGGGCTGTTTTTAACATTATCCGTTCTTTGTATAAAAAATTTTCTAAAAATAGATTGATTTAAAATGAAAAAAGTTCAATAATATTACTATGATAGGGTATTATATTGTTGCACTGGTAATAAGTTTGCTTTTAAATCTTATTTTGGTGATTGTTTATTTCAGGACGAAAAGAATTATTTTATCCGAAAAAGAAAAAACCGAAAACCAGAAAAAATACCTTGAAATGTTTGTCCACGATATGAAAAATCCTCTTTCCGCGGTTAAAACCGCGCTTGAAATAGCGAGGGATGAAGAGATAAACGAAAGAGAGAGGAAAAAATATCTGAATATTGCCCTTGATTCTACAAACAGGGTTTTTACTATGATTTTAAATGCTCTTGATATTGCAAGGTATTCGGGCAAAAATTTTAAAATCAACAAGCAACCTACCGATTTGCCCAACCTTGTTGAAGAAGCGAAAGAGACTTTCCAGATTGCTCTTGAACTTGAAAAAAAGGAAATTGTTTTTTACCCGCCTCAATCCTTCGGCACCGTTTACGTTGACAGGGATATTTTGAAAAGAGTGCTTGAAAACCTGATTGCCAATTCTTTGAAATATACTCAAAACGGCAAAGGCAGGATAGAAATTTCGGTTTCTATGGATAAGGATAAGAATTATTTTGACATTAAATTGATTGACAACGGTCAAGGTATGGAAGAGGTTGACCTTGAAAAGATTTTTGAAGAATTTGTCCAATTAAATCATGTTGTGTCAAAAAGCGAATTAAACAGAGGAATCGGACTTGCCTTTTGTAAACTTGCGGTTGAGGCTCACGGCGGAAAAATCAAGGTTAACAGCAAAAAGGGAGTAGGAACTGTTTTTATAGTCAGATTACCGGTGAAATAATATGCCTTTTGACAGTGAAAAAGACTTGAAAAGATGTGCTGTTTGCGGAATTAGTGAAAAAGAAACCACTACTTTGAGAAAATGTCCAATCTGTTTTAAATACTTTTGCAGAAACTGTGCATACAATATGGGCGGAAGGGAATTCTGCTCGAAAGAATGCGCTCATTACTTCTTTTTCGGGGAAGAAGAATAGTTTTATTCCCTTTTGTAATCGTCTTCAATTCTTACAATATCGTCTTCGGTTAAAGGAAATCCTACCTGAATTTCTATTATTTCAAGGTCTTTGTCTGTCGGATTTTCAAGCCTGTGTTTTTCTTTTATAGGCACGTAAATACTTTGATTTTCCTTTATGTGAAAAACATTGTCTCCGATTGTCGCTTTTGCTTCCCCTTTTACCACAACCCAGTGTTCGCTTCTGTTGTTGTGGTATTGAAGGGACAGTCTTTTTCCCGGTTTCACGTAAATTTTTTTCACTTTGTACATTTTGTTTTCGGCAAGCAAAGTAAAGTGTCCCCACGGCCTGAAAGTTGTTATGTGGCTTTCAACGATTTCGCTGTTTTTTTCTTTCAAGTTTTTTACAATTTCCTTAACCTTTGAGGAACTTCCCTTGTTGGAGATTAGTATTGCGTCTTTTGTGTCTATAATCAAAAGATTTTTAACGTCAATAGTTACCATTGTTCTGTCTTTGGTTGTAAAAATAAGGTTTTCTTCCGAATCTTTATTAATTAGATTTTCCGGTTTGAAAACGGCGTTTTTGTTGTTGTCTTTGGGAAGAATTGTGTAAAGAGAATCAAAACTTCCCACGTCAGACCAATCAAATGAGGCGATTTTTGTTATTCCCTTGTCGGTTTTTTCCATTACTGCGTAATCTATGCTGTCTGCCGGTATTTCTTCCATTGCTTCTCTTTTAAATCTCACAAGGTTGTCCTGTTGTTTTGATGTGGAAAACGCCTTTTCGCATGCTTTGTAAATTTCAGGCGCATGTTTTTCCAATTCGCTTAAATATGTTTTGACTTTAAATGCGAAAATTCCGCTATTCCAGTAAAAATTGCCCTTTTCAAGGTATTTTTTTGCCTTTTCCATATCTGGTTTTTCATGAAAGTTTGTAGTTTTGAAAATTTCTTTTCCCAATTCCTTCCCTGTTTCAATGTATCCGTAATCGGTATTGGGGGAATCCGGTTTTATCCCGAAGGTAAGAATTTTATTGTCTTTTAACAAATCAAGGGAATCTTTAAAATCTTGCTCATAGTTTTCGGAATTTTTTATAAGATGGTCGGAAGGAGTGACGATAGCAATGTCTTCGTTTTTTAAAAGCATTGACGCAAGGCAGATGGCAGGTGCGGTATTTCTTCCCACTGTTTCAATTACAAAAGTTACCCGATTGTCCATGTTGATTTCTTCCAATTGTTCAAGCGCCAAAAAATACTGTTTGTCGTTTACCACGACAATTGTTCTGTCGGCGATGTTTTTGTGCCTTAAAATTGTCTGCTGAAAAAACGACATATTTCCGTAAATCTTCAAAAACTGTTTTGGCATTAGCGTTCTGCTTATAGGCCAAAGCCTTGTCCCGCTTCCTCCTGCGAGGATAATATTTACGATTTCCCTCATTCTATCTCCTTTAAAAATTTTTTTAAGTCTTTTTTCCATTCGGGAATTTCAATATTGAGAGTTTTTGCCAAAAGAGAATTGTCCATGGCGGAAAAATTCGGTCTTTTTGCTTTTAGGTTAAACATAGACATTTTTGCCGGAATAATTTTTATGTTCAAACTTAGCAAATCCGCTATCTCTTTTGCATATTCGTATCTTGACGCATATCCGGAATTGCACAAGTGGTAAAGTCCTTGAAGATTGTTTTCCAATGCTAAAAGAGTTGTTTCTGCCACCGTTTTTGTCCAAGTCGGGACAGAGACTTCGTCTTCCGCAATGTGCAATTCGTCTCTGCCTTTTGCCCAGTTTTGAAATTTGAAAATAAAATTGCTCTTTCCTTTGCCGTAAAGCCAACTTACCCTGAAAATAAGGTAATCCTGTAAAATTTCCTTGATTTTCTTTTCGCCTTCAAGTTTGGTTTTCCCGTAATAATTCAGCGGATTGGGTTTGTCGGTTTCCGTAAAGGGAAGTTTCTTTTTGCCGTCAAAAACGTAATCGGTGCCGAAATGTATAAGTTTGCAGTTGTTTTTCGCGCACCATACTGCCAGATTTTCAACACCCTTTGCGTTTACCTCAAAAGCCTTTTCCCTTTCTTCCTCCGCTTTGTCAACAAGGTTGTATGCGGCGCAGTTTATTAAAAAATCAGGTTTTATCTTTTCAAGCGTTGAAAAAACCGTGTTTGCGTCGGTTATATCCAATTCTTTTTTGTCAAAAGAATAAAAATTTATTCCTTTTTCGGTTAGGATTTTTTCAAACTCTTTTGCAAGTTGTCCGTTTTTTCCCGTTATTGCTATTTTTGAGTTTTGTAAACCTTTTCCCATAATTTGTTCAATTCTTTCTTTTTTTCTTTAAGCCAATCCATGTGTTGCAAATTCCATTTTACCGTTTTTTCCATTCCCTCTTCAAATCCGATTTCCGCATTCCAGCCCAATTCCGATTTTATTTTTGAAAAATCAAGGGCATATCTGAAATCGTGGCCGGGTCTGTCTTTCACGAACTCAATTAAAGAGTGGGGTTTGCCCATCAAATCAAGGATTGCTTTTACAACCTCAATATTCTGTCTTTCCTCACCGCTTCCTATATTGTAGGCTTCTCCCGGCTTTCCCTTTTCCGCAACCGTCAAAATTCCCTTTGCGCAATCGCTTACAAAAAGCCATTCCCTAACGTTTTCTCCCGTGCCGTAAACGGGGATTTTTTCGTTTTCGTAAGCCTTTAAAATAACAACGGGCACAAGTTTTTCGGGATACTGCCAATATCCGTAGTTGTTTGAGGCTCTTACGGTTAAAACGGGAAGCCCGTAAGTCCTGAAATACGCTCTTCCGAGCATATCTTGGGAAGCCTTTGAAACCGAGTAAGGCGAATTGGGGTTTAAGGGGGTTTCTTCCGTAAACACGCCGTCTCTTCCCAATTCTCCGTAAACTTCGTCTGTTGACATATTTACAAAAACGTCTATTCCCGTTTCTTTTGCCGCGTCAAGCATGTTTTGCGTTCCTATAATGTTTGTTCTCAAAAACAGGGAAGGGTCAAGTATGCTTCTGTCAACGTGGCTTTCAGCCGCAAGGTGAAGAACAATCTGCGGTTTTTCTTTTTCAAAAATTTCAAAAACCGCTTTTCTGTCGCAGACGTCCGCATTATAGAAGGAAATTTTATCCTGAACGGATTTTATTCTTTCCGTATCTCCGGCGTAGGTAAGCGTGTCTATAACCGCAACATTATAGCCGTGTTCAACACAGAGTTTTGTTAATTCAGCGCCTATAAATCCGGCGCCCCCGGTAATTAAAACTTTTTTACTCATTGCAAATTCCTTTTTTTGGTTTTTTAATAAAAAAACTGTTGAGATTTTCCATTTTTTGGATATTTCTCTCCCATCTGTTTTCTTAATTATTTTATTGTTGTTTTTCAAAATGTCAATGTCTATAACTTTTTTACGTTTTTTACACTTCTTTTGCAAAAAAATTATCCTGTTTGATATTATTTTTAATGTTTACGAAATTTCTAAATTTCTTTACATTGCGGTTTTTATTATTTATTATTTAAAATTATGTTGGATACGGGGATTTTAAACAGTATGAAAAGGCATTTTAGCAGGTTTTTGCTTTTAATTCACGATATTTTAATAAGTTTGATTGTTTTAAAACTTGCGATATTTGTAAAGGGCTTTTTGGGAAAGCACGGATTGTTTTTCATAAAACCGGCTTATGAAAATTATTTTATTGAAATTTGGTGGATTTCTTTCTTTTTGATTTTTGTTTTTTTAATTAGAGGCGTTTATTCAAAGCGTTTGTCCTTTTGGGATGAGGCGAAAGAGATTTTTATAAGTGTGTTTTTTACCGTAGTGCTTGGTTTCTCTGTGATTTATTTGACAAAAAAGGTTGAGTTTCCAAGGTCTATTCTATTTTTGTACTTTGCTCTTATGATAATTATCCTTCCCGTTTCAAGGAATTTTTTTAAAATTTTTCTTGCTAAAATAGGTTTGTTTAAAAGCAATATAATTATTCTCGGTGTAAACGAGACGGGAAAACTTGTTGCAAAGGCTTTGTTGGATGACAAAGAGTTGGGGTTTAATATAATTGGTTTTCTTGATAATTCGTCGGAAAAAGAGGTGAAAATAAACGGCTTTGCCTATCCTGTCTTAGGCAGGCTTGACGAATTTAATAAGGTTATTGAAAAAGAGGGAGCCGATGCAGCAGTGATTGCATTGCCTTATTTAAGTGAAGAAGAATTGGAAAAACTTGCGGCAAATGTTCAGAAATTTGTTAAAAAACTTTACCTTGTTCCCAAAATGAAGAGAATTTCCATTTCAAACGCCGAACTTTACCATCTTTTTGACGAGCAGATGTTTTTGCTTAAAATTCACAATAATTTGCAATATGTAAGAAATAAATTTTTAAAAAATCTTTTTGATTTTGTGCTTGCAGTGGTTTTAACGCCTTTTCTAATTCCGCTTATTTTTTTAATCGGGCTTATTATAAAACTTGATTCAAAAGGCCCTATATTTTTCAGGCATGAAAGAATTGGGAAAGACGGGAAAAAAATTAAAGTTTTCAAGTTTAGGACTATGTATAAAGACGCACAGGAAAGGCTTGCTCAAATTTTGGAAAACGATGAAGAAGCAAGAAAGGAATGGGAGGCGTTTTTTAAACTTAAAAATGACCCGAGAATTACCAAGGTTGGTGCTTTTTTAAGAAAAACCTCTCTTGATGAATTGCCCCAAATTTTTAATGTTTTGAAAGGCGAGATGAGCTTTGTCGGTCCAAGGCCTGTTGTTGAGGATGAAATTAAAAAATATTACAGAGAGTATGCCGAGTTTTACTACATGGTAAAACCGGGAATTACCGGTTTGTGGCAGATTAGCGGAAGAAGCGATGTTGATTACGACAACAGGGTAAAACTTGATACTTGGTATGTGCTGAATTGGTCTATGTGGCTTGATATTATGATTTTGTTTAAAACCGTGTCGGTGGTTTTAAAAAGAGAAGGCGCATACTGAGTGTTTTTTTGTTGTTTAATGTGGAAAGATTGATATGACGAAAAAAATAACGATAATCGGTGTAAATTTCTATCCGGAAGACACATCTACCGGACTTTATACGACTCAAATGGCGGAATATTTGTCTGAAAACGGGTTTGAGATAAGTGTTGTCACAGGGTTTCCATATTATCCTCAGTGGGAAATTTGGAAGAATTATAGGGATAAGCCTAAGATTTTGGAAGAAGATTACAAAGGAATAAAGATTTACAGGTTTAAGCAGTTTACCCCTAAAACACCTTCTTTTTTAAAAAGAATAAGGCATATTTTGAGTTTTACATTCGGAAGTTTAAAAAATTTGAAAAAGATTGGGCAAAGCGACCTTGTTATGGCTATTGTCCCCTTTACTTCGGATATTTGGCTTGCCCGAAAACTTGCAAAAAAAAACAAAGCAAAAGTTTGGACTCATGTGCAGGATTTTGAATTTGACGCCGCCTTTGAGTCCGGCGTTATTAAAAATCCGTTTGTTAAGGCTGTGATGGGGAAAATTTTATATTTTATGGAAACAAAATTGCTAAACAAGTCTGACATTGTAAGCACTATCAGTTTTTCAATGGAAGAAAAAGCAAAGAAAAAGACAAAAACCGAAATTTTTTATTTTCCGAATTGGATTGACGAAGACTTTGTTAATCCTGACAATGCAAAAATACACCCTTATATGAAAAGCGAGAAGTTTAAGGTTTTGTATTCGGGAAATATTGGGGCAAAACAAAATTGGGAAGGGTTTGTGGATTTTCTTTCTTTTTTCCGCAAAAGAAAAGACGTTGAATTTATTGTTGTGGGAGACGGGGCGAGAAAAGAATGGCTTGTTTCTCGGATAAAAGATTTTGAAAATGTCAGGTATTATCCGCCCGTCCCTTACGACGAATTACCCGATTTGCTTTGCAGTGCGGATACTCATGTGCTTTTTCAAAAAGACAGCGTTGTTGATACCGTTATGCCGTCAAAACTGTTGGGTATGATGGCAAGTGGCAAGCCTTCTCTGATAACCGGCAATAAAAAATCGGAAGTTGCCAAGATTATAAACGAATCAGAATCAGGGGGCTATTTTTCCAATAAAGAGTTAAAAAAAGCGAAGAATTTTCTTGAAAACATTATGAAAAATAAAAAATTGGCGGAAAATTACGGGGAAAATGCCCGCTCTTATGTTGTAGAAAAGTTTTCAAAGAAAAATGTTTTGAATAGATTAAAACAAAAAATAAATTTTCTTTTGGGAAATTAATTTTATATTTTTGCGGTTTTTGTGTTTTTGTGAATTTATGGTATTTTAAAATTGCGATTTTTAAACGGATGCGGGGTAAAACATGAGCAAACTGTCTCATTTAAAACAGTTGGAATCGGAAAGTATTTATATTTTGAGGGAAGTTGCGGCAAATTTCAACAACCCTGTCATGATGTACAGTATCGGCAAAGACAGTTCGGTAATGCTTCACCTTGCAATGAAGGCTTTTTATCCGGCAAAACCGCCTTTCCCCCTTCTGCATATAGACACTACTTGGAAATTTAAGGAAATGATTGAATTCAGGGATAAAAGGGCGAAAGAGTTAGGAATTGACTTGCTTGTTTACACCAATCCCGAAGGAATTGAGATGAATATCAGTCCCTTTGTTCACGGCAGTAAAATTCACACAGACATTATGAAGACCCAAGCCTTGAAAAAGGCTTTAAGCGAAGGCGGATACGATGCGGTAATAGGCGGGGCGAGAAGGGACGAGGAAAAGTCAAGGGCAAAGGAGAGAATTTTCTCTTTCAGAGACAAAAATCACAGATGGAATCCGAAAAAACAGAGACCCGAACTTTGGAATTTGTACAACACCCACATAGACAGAGGGGAAAGTGTAAGGGTTTTCCCGTTAAGCAACTGGACTGAACTTGATATTTGGCTTTACATTTATCTTGAAAATATACCCGTTGTTCCCCTTTACTTTGCAAAAGAGAGGCTTGTTACTGAATACGAAGGCGCTTTAATTCTTGTGGACGACGACAGAATGCCCGAGGATTTAAGAAAAAAAGCGGTGAAAAAATGGGTTAGATTCAGGACACTGGGCTGTTATCCCTTAACCGGGGCAAT
>JAMOUY010000037.1 GCA_027067895.1 Acidobacteriota bacterium | reverse complement strand
CAACCAACAACCTAACGGTTAACTCATTTCCGTTTTCGTCTTGAAGAAAACCGTCTCCGTCTTTATCGGTATATCCCGCCATAATTAAAAGCTTTCTTGCCCTTTCAACATCAAAAGGAAAGGGTGAGAGATTTTTGTTAAAGTATTTACTCTGAGGATGAAGAGGGCTTACCGCCACCTTGTAAAGACCGAAAAAAGCAAGTTTATTAAATTTTTCAAGGTCTGCCAAACAGGATAACGCAAGCCTTACGTTTCTGTCGTTAAGCGGCTTTCTATGAGTATTCCAAGCAATATAGTAAAAAGCAAGAAGAAAATATTTGTATTTCACAAAATTATTTTTAATTTCGGGAATTTCGGTTTTAAATTTCCAAGTTGTTATGGAAACAGGCAATAAATCAAATTCCCCTTTTTTAAGCCTTTCAAAAGCGATATCCAAAGACCCGCCTTTCAGGTAAATAATTTTGTCAAGATAAGGCCTTCCAAGAAAATAACTATCATTTGCTTCCAAAACGATTTCTTTGCCCTTTATCCACTTTACAAGTTTAAAAGGACCGGTGCCAACGGGTTTTTTGTTTGCCGGGTTGTCTTGAAAAGAATATTTGTCAGTATTGTAAACATGTTCGGGAATTATGAAAAAATCCACAAAATAGTCCAATATAAACGCCTGAGGCGCGGAAAAAACAAATTTAACTGTGTAATCATCTATAATCTCGGCTTTTTTCAAATCCGTCATAGTTTGCGCCACATCCCGCAATTTGTTTTTCGGGTCAAAAACACAATTGTACGTATAAGCAACATCCTTAGCGGTTAACTCAACGCCGTCCGTAAACCTTACGCCTTTTCTCAAATGAAAAACAACCTCGGTGTGATTTTTGTTTATCTCCCATTTTGTAGCAAGCCTCGGAACAAAATTAAGATTGTTGTCATAAGAAATCAAAGAATCGGCTATCAAATAAATTATTTCCAACTCATTTGAGGATTTGTAATTGATAAAATTCAAATTATAAATATCTCCCGACAAATCGGTAACAATTCTGTCGCCGTAAGCGGGAATATCTTCCTGAACAAATTTTTCTTCCCCGGGAATAACAGATTTCTTTGCCCTATGTTTTTCCCTGTCGCATGAAACAACAAAAACAAACAAAAAAAGGCAAATAAGACAAAAAATCTTTTTATTCATCACTCTCCCCGAAGACAAACCTTCCTGCCAATAAAAAATACCCCATGGTAACAATGGCAAACCCCAGAGAATACCTTAAAGAACCGCCTAATAAAAAATAGATAAATCCGAAAATCAACGGAATATTGTAAAGCACGTAAACAACCATTTCCCCTTGTGTTTTGTTGGGAATTTTTTGAAAAATTCTCTTTGAGAAAAAGGGAATAAGAATAGTAAACCCGCTGAAAATATAGCCTATTCCCTCAATAACCATATTGTCAACAAGGGAATGAATTTTATCTTTAATCACAATCATGACTATTATTAAAAAAATCGGATTTAAAATATCAAGAATAAATCCCACCATCTTTTCCACAGGTATATCTTTTTGTGACGATTGTTTCATATTCCCACCTTTTTGTGATTATTTTATTATTTTTTGAATGCAAGTTCAACAGGGGATAAAAAGAAATCCTTTATTTTTCTGCAAAATGATAAACCTGAAACAATAAAAATTTTTTTGTTTTCCCTTCTCTTTTTCCAAAATTCGGGAAACATTTTCAACGCGTCAACATTTGCCTTAAAGAGTATTTTTATCAATTCAAAGGAAGATTGGGATTTAACAAACTCCCCTGCCGTGCCCTTTTTCATAAAAACCGACAAAGCCTGAAAAAAATACCTTACAAAGGTAAAAAACGGGGAAATAAAAATGCAAAAAAACGGAAAATTCTTTATCAAAACAAAAACCCTGTTTCTCTCAACATAGTAAGCCTTTAAAGGGGAATATTCCCCGGCTATTGCGGAATGATTGTGGTAAACAACTGCCGAAGGCTCATAATAACATTTGTATCCCGCTCTTACATACCTTAAACCCAAATCGGTGTCCTCACCGTAAAGAAAAAAATCTTCGTCAAAAAATCCGCATTTTTCTATCACTTCTCTTTTAAAACACGCGGCACAGCCGTCGGGGATTAAAACATACCCGGCTTTTAAATACTTTTCGCTTAATTTTTCCTGACAGCCCCTTCCCCTGTTAAGCCCGTCGGGATAAATCAGATGTCCGCCGGCTTTGTCAATTGTGTCGGGATTTTTTTTAAAAAGAATTAAAGGCGCAACCATTCCTATTTCTTCATTTAGAGAAAAAGGCTTAATTATGTTTGAGAGAAAATCTCTATCAACAACAGTATCGTTGTTAAGGATAACAATGAATTTTCCTTTGGAATTTTGAAAACCTATGTTGTTTCCCTTTCCGAAACCGGTGTTTTCATCAAGGAAAACAACCTTTAATTTTTCGTTTTTTTGATTTTTTAGAAAATCTTTTGATAAATCCTGCGAATTATTGTCAACCACAATTATTTCAAAATCTTTGAAAGACTGATTGTAGAGGGAATTCAAACATTCCTCCAAAACCTTTTCCCCGTTGTAATTGACAATAATTACGGATATTTCAGGCATTTTTTAAGGAAAGAGTTTCTTTCTGAAAAGGAAAAAAAGGTTTACAAACCCGTCTCTCCACGGCCTTAATTTAATTTCACCCTTTCTTGCGGAATATTTAATATGCTCCTCTTTAAAGGATATGCTTTTGTTCCTTAAAGCCTCAATTTTTATCTCTTCCGAAAAAGCCATTCCGTCGCTTCTAAGTTTCATAAGGGGCAGGATTTTCCTTTTGAAAACCCACATTCCCGACTGGGAATCTTCAATAGGGGTTTTGAACAAAACCGCCATTACAAGGGAAAGAATTTTGTTTCCTATCCAATGCTTAAAAGACATTGCCTCGGCATTCATTATGGGAAATCTGCAACAGGATAAAAAGTCAACGTTGTAATCAAAAAAAGTATCAAGCAGTCTTTTCAAATCTTTAATCGGATAGGAATGGTCTCCGTCAAGGGTAACAATCACATCTCCTTTTGCTTTTGAAAATCCGGTTTTGTAAGCCCTGCCGTACCCTCTCTGAAACTCCCTGACAACGGTTGCCCCCTTGCTTTCCGCAATCTCAGCAGTCCTGTCTTCCGAATTGTTGTCCACAACAATAACGTCGTCAACAAACTCTGGCACATCGTCAAGCACCTTGCCGATTGCATCTTCTTCGTTCAAACACGGAATAACAACGGTAATACTGTGTTCCCTATACAACTTTACCTCCGCCTAATCTAATTATTCTATTTCTAAAATCAATCCAGAAATCTGTAATGCCTATTAAGGTCAACAAAAAAGGCATAGGATAGATAAATATTAGCATAATAAAAATAACTTTTGCAAAACTCCCTATTCCCAATCTTTTTAAGAAAAACAAATAAATTGCCAACCCTTGCGCAAAGAAAATAAAAAATAAAAACGCGGAAACTACGGCAACGACAAACAATGTTTTTCCTATCAGCAGGTTAAAAAACCATAAAAAATTTACCAAAAGAACAAATATAACAGCAAAAACGACAATATGCCACGGCGCTTTAAAAAAAAGAAAATCGTCAAGCACTCCGCCGTTTTTGGAAAAATATACCGCATTGAATAGAAAGAAAATACTTTCAGAGAAAAAAATCATTGCTATTCCGCCGTATTCAAAAATTGTTTT
>JAMOUY010000036.1 GCA_027067895.1 Acidobacteriota bacterium | reverse complement strand
TCCGTTTTTTCTTAAAATTGCCGTTGCCAAAAACGAATGCTCGGTGCAGTCTCCCTTTTTTTCGTTTAAAATTGTGTCGGTATCTGCCATTAGATTGTCAAAGTTTTTGATTGTGATGTAGTTGTAAACGAAATTAAGCGTATTTTTTATAAATTCATAAGTATTTTTGCTTCTGTTTTTCAAAGTTGCGACAATTTTGTTCAATTTCGGATTTTCCAAATTTATTGGACGGGAAGATTTTAGATATTCGGTATCATTATCAGCCGTTGCGTTTTCAGGGATTTTTGCCCTTACTACTGTCAGCAGACATGATTTTTTATCAATTTGTTTAACCTTTTGATTTTCACTCCCGAGTTTTGAGAAAGAGTATTCCGACTTGTTGCTTAGTTTGTATGTTATTGATTTAACGGTATATCCTTTTGGCAAAAAGTAATTCAGGGGAATTAAAGAGGGGGTGAAAACCTGTGCAGGGGCCAATTTTTCTTCCTTTTTTTCAAGCGATGTTTTAACGGCTTTAAATTCCATTCCTGCAAATTTTGTGGTTGATACAAGCATTTTCCCGTTTTTATCAACAATTCTTTCTTCGGTAATGTTTAAGGCGGCGGATGTCAGTTTGAATTTGTAGCCGAGTTTGTTTTTACCTGTGAATTCTGCGGTTATGTTGTCTATATTTAAAATTGTCGGGTCAAATTTTGAGTAGGTAAGTTTTTTTATCCCTTTTTCTATCATTTTTTTCAGAAGAATTTCTTCTCCGTAATCCTGTCTGATTTTGTCCGTTTGTCCCGTTAGGGTTTTTGTGCCTTGCGGAAGAATTAGTTTTATTTCTTTTCCGAATTTTACCGTATATTCTGGAAATAAAGATGTATTTCCTTTTGTGTTTCTAACTTTTAACTCAACAGGCGTCCCGTCTTTTTTTTCTGTGCAAAGGTAAATTGTTTCGGTTTCAATTGTTGACGTACCTCTTTTCAACACGAGTTTTTCACTGGTTTCGGTGACAACAATGTTTTTGTTTATTGTTCTTTTTACGATTACTTCGCCGCTTTTATGTCCGTTTATATAAACAGAAAAACGGCCGGTTGCCCAGCCGTTTAAGGTTATTATTAACAGGAAAACAGGTAAAAAATATTTTTTTATCATTTAATCTCCAAAGACAAAATTCTGAAAGCCCCGTCCTGATAGACTTTCAAAATAATTATATCACCTTTTTTCATTTTGCTAATTTCCCTTACAAACTGCGATGCGTTTAACACTGGTTTTCTGTTTAATTCGGTTATTACCGCACCGTCTCTTAAAAACTTATCGTAAGCCTCGCTCATTGAGTCTATATCTGTAATAACAACGCCGTTTACATCATCCGGAATTCTCAATCTGTATTTTACTCTCGGGGTTATGTCCATTATGGAAAAACCCAATTTGTCTTTTATTGATTTCGGTGTGGTTTCTCTTTGTTTTTCATTTTTCGGTGAAGATGGGGATGTGAAGTCGTTTCTTGAATCAAGAACAACGGTTAATGTTTTTTCTCTTCCGTTTCTGATAACGGTAATTTTCACTTTTTCGTTCGGTTTGCGGGAAGAGATGATTTTTACAAGGTCGTCGTTTGTTTTTATTTCTTTCCCGTCAACTTTGACAATTATGTCGTACGGCTTGATTCCCGCTCTATCCGCCGCCATCCCCGGTTGAACGCTTTGTACAAGCGCACCGTGGTCAACGCCGAAAGCCTTTTTGTCTGTGTCGGATAATTTGGAAACGGTAACTCCCAATGCTCCTCTTTCCACTTTTCCATATTTTTTCAAATCGGGAATAATTTCTTTTACCATGTTGATTGGAACGGCAAAGCCTATGTTTTGTCCCTGTGCGCTGATTGCCGTGTTTACGCCTATAACTTCTCCTTTCATGTTTACAAGCGGACCGCCGCTGTTTCCGAAGTTGATAGCCGCATCGGTTTGCAAAAAGGATTCAAGCCCCGAGCCTAATTTTCTTCCTTTTGCCGAAATAATTCCGGCTGTAACGGTATGGTCGTACATAAGCGGATTGCCTATTGCAACAACCCATTCGCCAACCTTTACCTTGTCGGAATTTCCCAAAGGAACGTATTTTAGGTTTTTCGCGTCTATTTTGAGTAATGCAATATCAATTTCCGGGTCTGTGCCTATTACTTTTGCGTCAAATTTTCTTCCGTCTTTTAAAGTGATTACGATTTTCTTTGCTTTGTCTATAACATGGTTGTTGGTAATGATGTACCCGTCGGAAGAAATTATAAATCCCGAGCCCCAACTCACCTGTTTCTGTTTTTTCGGTTGAGACTGATAGCCCGGTCCGAAGAAAAACCTGAAAAAATCGTCGTTTGCAAAGGGGTTTATGTAAGGATGCTCAAAAATCATTGTTGATTCTATTGTTACAACCGCCGGATTGACGTCTTCCGCAATGCCGCTGAAATCCGGCAGAGAAACTGTATGCCTCACTGGCGCCGCATAGGCTTTGGTTTTGTTGTGAGCAAAAATGTCTCTGAAAAAGTATCCCCATCCGAATGACGCAACCGCAACGATTAAGGTTAACAATCCTAATTTTAGCCTCTTTTCCATATCTACCTCCGTAATAAGTTTTCGGTATTTTATATGCAATTTTTGTGCCTGTTTTATTGTGCCAAAATGGCATAAAAATTTTATTTTCTTTAATATGTGTTTCTTAAAAAAAAGAATGAAAAATGGTGTTGATAATAAAAATCGGCGGTGTTATCATTGGGTAGAAAGTTTTGGTATAAATTAACAACCTGTGAAAAAGTTGTGGAAAATTTGATATGTGGGAAAAAATAAAAGAAAATTTAAAAACGCTTATACCCAAAGAGTCATTTAACGAATGGTTTGAGGATTTAAAAGAAATAGAATCTTCCAACGGAAGTATTAAATTAGGTGTTGAGAGCAAAGAAGTTGCCGATTTTATTTCGGAGTATTATTGCGATTATATTGACAAGGCAAAAGAGATGGCCGGCGTTGAAATTCCCGTAAAATTCGTTCCTTTGTCTTTTGCTGTTAAAGATGTAAAAAACGCCGAAGAAAAGGAAAATTATTACCATAAACCCGCTTTAAACAGTGATTATACCTTTGATTCTTTTGTTGTGGGGCCGAGTAATGAAATTGCTTTTGCCACATGCAAGGCTGTTGCCGAAACTCCGGGAGTGCTTTACAATCCTCTCTATATTTACGGGGATACCGGGCTTGGCAAAACCCATCTTCTCCATGCCGTGGCGCATAAATTTTCCGAGTTGTATCCTGAAAAAAGGCTTCTTTTGGTTTCCGCGGAAAAATTTTTCCATGATTTTGTTTCATCGGTAAAAACCAAAAATTTTACTCCGTTTAGAAGAAAATACAGGGAAGTTGACATTCTTTTGGTTGACGATATTCAATACCTTGCCAATAAAGGCGGGACAATGGAAGAGTTTTTCAGCACCTTTAACGAACTTTTTGACAGGAAAAAACAGATAGTTATTTCTTCCGATTCTCTTCCCGGCGATATTTATCAGTTTCAGGACAGGCTTGTGTCAAGGTTTGAATGGGGAATTATTGCGGATATTCAGCCGCCTGAGTTGGAAACAAGGGTGGCGATTTTGGGCTTAAAGGCAGAGCAGTACGGAATTGATATTGACAAAGAGGCGATTTATTTTATTGCTCAAAGGCTTAAAAAGAATGTCAGAGAATTGGAAGGTGCTTTGAAAAAATGCAGTTTAATGGCGAAATTGAGAA
>JAMOUY010000035.1 GCA_027067895.1 Acidobacteriota bacterium | reverse complement strand
GATTTGATAATTCAACTTGTTGATATAACATCGCCAAACTTTGAGGAAGAAATAGAGATTGTTTACAAAGAGTTAAGGGAAGAATGCGAAAACATACCGAAACTTCTTGTTTTCAACAAAATTGACCAGACAAACCAATTTCACTTAAACAGGGTAAAGGCACTTTTCCCCCATGCAATTTTCATATCCGCAAAAGAAAAAATAGGAATAGAAGACTTAAAGGAAAGAGTAATCTTAAACTATGAAAAATGGAAAAACACGCACAAATAAAGCCTTTATGAAATGTTTGTATATACTTTTTTTCAAAAATACCTTATACTTAATCCGTTTGACTAAATATAGGAGATTTTATGGAAAGATTAGAAAAATTCAGACAACTGGGCTTAAGCGAAAACACATTACTTGCGCTTAAGAAAAAGGGCTTTGAAGAGCCTACCGAAATTCAGGAAAAAGTGATACCTATTCTCTTGCACGAAGATATAAATGTAATAGGACAGGCACAGACGGGAACGGGAAAGACAGCGGCATTCGGGCTTCCTTTAATTGAAAAGTTAAAAGGCGGTTCCAAAAAGGTTCAGGCAATTATTTTAACCCCAACAAGGGAACTTGCAATTCAGGTTGCAGAAGAAATCAACTCGTTAAAGGGAAGAAAAAGGCTTCACATTGTCCCGATTTACGGCGGGCAGTCTATTTCCGAGCAGATAAGAAAACTTAAAAAGGGAATTGACATTGTTGTGGGCACACCGGGAAGAGTGCTTGACCACTTAAAGAGAGGGACTTTAAAACTTGACGAAATCAAATACTTTATTCTGGACGAAGCGGACGAAATGCTTAACATGGGATTTATCGACGACATTGAAGAGATTTTAAGGCATGCGCCTGAAAACAAGAAAATGCTTCTCTTTTCGGCAACAATGCCCAACAGAATACTTAAACTTGTTGAAAAATACATGGGCGAATACAAAATTATCAGAATAAAGAAACAGAGCGAGACAACAGACCTTACCCATCAGATTTACTTTGAGGTTGCCGAAAGGGACAAGTTTGAGGCTTTGTGCAGAATAATTGACTTTGAGCCTGAATTTTACGGGCTTATCTTCACAAGGACAAAGGTTGAGGCAGACAGGGTTGCGAACAAACTTGTTGACAGAGGATACGATGCGGAATGTCTTCACGGAGACATATCGCAGTTTCAAAGGGAAAGAATTATCAGAAAGTTTAAAAAGAGACATATCAATATTCTTGTTGCAACCGACGTTGCGGCAAGGGGACTTGATATTTCCGATTTAACGCACGTTATAAACTACTCTATCCCTCAAAATCCCGAAACCTACATTCACAGAATAGGAAGAACGGGAAGAGCCGGAAAAGAGGGAACTGCCATTACCTTTGTTACGCCGGGGGAATACAGAAACCTTATCTTTATCAAAAAAATAGCAAAGGCGGACATAAAAAAAGAAAAACTTCCCGGCGCCGACAAAATTCTTGCAAACAAAATTGAGAAACTTAAAAACGACATAAAAGACACAATCGGCTCAAACAATCTTGAAAAATTTGTCGGGATAGCAAACGAATTGCTTGAAATTTCTTCCCCCGAGTTGGTGCTTGCGTCCCTTCTAAAACTTGCATACAGGGAAGACCTTGACCCTGAAAGTTATAAGCCTATTTCAGAGGTTTCAATAGACACAAAGGGAACGACAAGGCTTTTTATTGCAAGGGGAAGGGAACACGGATACGACGTTCACAAATTGATAGAGTTAATTCAGCAGCACATTGACATTGAAAGCAGAAAAATAAGGGGAATAAAGATATTTGACAATTTCTCTTTCGTTACCCTGCCCTTTGAAGACGCCGAAGTTTTGCTTCACACAATAAAGAAAAACAAAAAGGGGAAAAGGCCTCTTATAGACAAAGCCAAAGAAAAAACAAGAAGTTAAAAACAAAAAATTGCTAAATAATCAGGGCTTCCTCAGGAAGCCTTTTTTTGTTTTCCCGCCCAAAAGAATATCCTTTCCCTGTAATTTACAAATGCGGCATAGATTACAAGAAGAATTCCCATAAATGAGATTTTGTCGGGAATTTCACCGAATACAAGATATGCAAGCAAAACGGCAAAGGGAATGTTTATGTAAGAGTACAAACTTGCCTCTCCCGCCTTTGTCAGAGAG
This sequence comes from Acidobacteriota bacterium, assembly GCA_027067895.1. GTDB lineage: Bacteria > Acidobacteriota > Holophagae > Thermotomaculales > Thermotomaculaceae > Thermotomaculum. The sequence goes on along the minus strand of JAMOUY010000035.1, from coordinate 13,138 downwards.
TAAGACTTTGTCATTGTAATCTGCGCCGCGCCTGTAAAAACCCCAAGCAAAGCAACCAGAAACCAGTGAAAAACGTTGTCAGGAAGTTTTATTCCCTGATAAATCATTAAGGGTGCGAGAATAAAGTTTGAAACAAAGAAAAAGAAAACAACAATTACAACAGGTTCGTTTGTTTCGCCCAACTTTCTTACAATTGTGTGGGATATTGCAGAGAAAATTGCGGAAAAAACCGGAAGAAACAGGTAAAAGTATCTTCCCGAATTGTATCCGGGTTTAAAAATAAGAAGTATTCCGGTAAAGGCTATGAAAAACGCAATAAATTTATAACGGGAACTTTTTTCTTTCAGAAAAATCCAAGACAGGATTATTATGAAAAACGGCGCGGTTTTGTGGATTGTTATAACCGTTGCAACAGGCAAAACCGAAAGGGAATAAAAGTAAAACAATGCGGCAAAGGTGCCGAATATCCCCCTTGCGGTTAAAAGTTTGAAATTGGTGAATTTAAAGGTTTTTATTCCCCTTGCAATCATGTAAAATCCGACAAATATAAACGCGGTAAAGTTTCTTGCAAAAATCATTTCAAAAACCGGATACCTTTTTGCAAGGAATTTGAAATCAACCGCAAGCATGGCATAGAAAAAAGAAGCGGCAACCATCCACCAGAAAGCCTTTGTCCTGTTGTTCATAAAATTTTCTTTTCCCTTTTTTCAAAAAGCCTTTTTATGTTTTCCCTGTGAAAAACAATAATCAACACACCCACGCACGCAAAAAATATGGTTTTTTCCGGAGAAAGCCCGAAAAAGAAGTAAAAAACAACCGCAGAAACAACAAGGGAAAAAGTGGAAGCAACGGAAGAAAGGGATACTATCTTTGTCGCCAGAAAAACAAGGATAAAAACCGCAAGGGAAATGAGAAAAATCCTGTAATCAAGGAAAAACAAAACGCCTGCCGCCGTGCTTACCCCTTTTCCGCCTTTAAATTTTAGAAAAACGGGAAAAACATGGCCTAAAATAACGGCAACAGCGGAAAAAAGAATAAGCAAACCGCCTGCGGTTAGAAAATTTTTTATCAGAAAAAGGGCAAAATACCCTTTAAAAAAGTCAAGGATAAATCCCGCAAACGCAAATTTCAGTCCGCAAAGCCTGTAAAGGTTTGTAGCGCCTACATTTCCGCTTCCCTCTTTTCTCAAATCAATCCCACGGCACAATTTTCCCAAAACAAAGCAAAAAGGGATTGAGCCTAAAATGTAAGCAACCAAAATGCCAACCATTACGTCCATAGCATTGTAAATTATACTTTAACTTTGCAGTTTGGTATAATGATTTGAGAAAAATAAAGTTTTCGGAGGGAAAAATGAAAAGGATTTTAATGTGTTTCTTAATCGCTTTAATGACAACGGGGGGTTTTGCAAAAACAAAGGTTATTACCTCAATATTCCCCGTTGCAGACATTGTTTCCAATATTGTAAAGGATAAAGCGGAGGTTAAATTTGCAATCCCCGTCAATGCAAATCCCCATACATTCGAGCCAACCCCCAAACAGGCAAAAATGATAGCGGACGCCGATATTTTTATCGGAATTTCAAAGCAGTTTGACGGATGGATGGAAAAGTTTCTGAAAAAAGACGCAAAGGTTTACTATATTTTGAAAAGGCCTGCCAATCCACATATCTGGCTTTCTTTCAGAAAATCTTACAGCATTATTACGACAACAAAACGAATTTTTGTAAAACTTGACAAAAAGAATCTTCACTTTTACGAAAAAAACGCAAGGGAATACGCAAGGGAAATTAACGAAGTTTACAAGGTTTACCTTGATAAATTTTCAAAATTAAATTCAAAAAACATAATTCAATACCATCCGGCTTGGGAATACCTTGCAATTGATTTAAAACTGAAAACCATAGGTGTAATTTATACCGGAGAGAGTAAGAGAGTTAAAATTCAACAACTTACGGAAATACTTGAAAGAGGAAAAAAATTCGGAGCAGACGCTTTGCTTTGCAGAATAGGTACAAAAGACAAAATTATTGATATTTACAAAAGAGAATTAAACCTTAAAGTGGTTGAACTCGACCCTATCGGAGACCCGAATAGCAAGGATAGAAACACCTATCTTAACCTTATGATTTTTAACTGTGAAAGGATTTATCAGGCACTAAGCAGATGAAGGAAAAGCCATACATTCTTATTGAAGACCTTGAAGTAAGATACAAAAACAAAGTTGTTCTTGAAAATATCTTTCTGGAAGTTAACAAAAGGGAAATAGTGTCAATAGTCGGACCCAACGGCGGGGGAAAAACAACGCTTTTGAAAGTGATACTCGGCTTAAAGGATTACACAAAAGGAAAAGTTGAAATCCTCGGAAAACCGCCGAAAGAGGTTGACAAAAAACAGATAGGATATCTTCCCCAAAAAGAACAAACCGCGAAAAACTTCCCTATTTCCGTTTTTGAAACCGTTATGATGGGAAGATATCCGAAACTCGGCTTTTTTAAAAAACCGTCCGAGAAAGACAGGGAAATTGTTTTAGAATGCCTGAAAATAGTAAAAATGGAACATCTGAAAGACGAAAACATAAATAAACTTTCCGGCGGACAGAGACAGAGGGTTTTTATAGCAAGGGCACTCGCAATGGAACCAAAAATTCTTATCCTTGACGAGCCTTCAACAGGGCTTGACATTGTTGCTCAGGAAGATTTTTACAAAACCCTTGTAAACATAAGGGACACAAAAAATATGGCAATACTTATGGTTTCCCACGATATAGGCGTTGTTTCAACATTTGTTGACAAAATCGCATGCCTTAACAAAACAATCCATTACCACGGAAAAAGCGGTAACCCTATCCCGGAAGACGTTTTAAAAAAGGTTTTTGGTACAAACATTCAAATTCTTGTTCACGACCAACACTGCAAGGGGTGCCAAAGGGGGGAAGATGATTGATTTGCTTCAATACGAATTTGTAAAAAATGCGCTGCTTGCAGGCACAATTATAAGCATTCTTTTCGGCTTTCTTTCTTTTTTTGTGGTAATGAAAAGGCTTTCTTTTCTAACTGTGGGAATTTCCCACGCAGCATTCGGCGGAGTTGCGCTCGGAATACTTTTAGGCACAAACCCCTATACAACCGCAATTTTCTTCTGCATAGTCGTGGGCTATTTAATTTCTCTTTACGGTGAAAAATCCGAATACGACACCGTAATAGGCATACTTTTTGCCTTTACAATGGCTTTGGGCGTTATTTTTATTTCGCTTAAACAGGACTACACTTTTGACATAATGTCATACCTTTTCGGAAGTATACTTGGAATTACAAAAACAGATATAGTTGCCCTCGGTGTTTTAATGAGTGTGATTATCATTTTGTTTTACCTGTTTTTCAAAGAAATTTTATTCATAACCTTTGACAAAACGGTTGCAAAGGCATCCGGGCTTCCTGTTGAGTTGTTTGAAAACACAATTGTTTTGATACTTTCCCTCGTGATTGTTTTCAGCATTAAATTGATAGGAATAATCTTGGTTTCGGCTTTTTTGATTATCCCTTCCGCAATTACCATGCTTTTTTTTGACAATTACAAAAAAGTAATTTTCTGGGCTATTGTTCTAAATCTTTTAATCTTTTTTGCGGGATTTTATCTCAGTTACAAACTGGACCTTCCCACAGGCGCAACAATAGTTTCTTTGGGGGCAATAGTTTATTTTGTTTCCGCTTTTTTCAAAAAGGCTGATTAATTTAAGTAACTTTTAAGGATATTTTTAAACCTTGACCTTCTGATTTTTTCAAGCGCAGCCTTTTCAATCTGTCTTACCCTTTCCCTTGACAATCCGAGAAGTTTGCCTATTTCCTGCAAAGTTTTAGGCTTTTCTCCGTCAAGCCCGAATCTGTGAACAAGAACTTCTCTTTCCCTGTTGTTCAAGACAGACAACGACTGCATCAAATGCTCAACAAAAGATTTTTTTATCAATTCCGTTTCCGCATCATCAACACTTTCCTGCTCAATTACGTCCTCATAGTTTAAATCGTCCGTATCGGAAGAAATATAATCATCAAGCGATTTGTGTTCTCCATAAGTGGTTAAAAGAGAGTTCAACTCTAACTCGTCCAACTCCATTGCTTTTGCAAGTTCTTTTGAAGTAGGGTCTCTGTGCAACTCTTTTTGCAATTCGTTAAATTTTTTGGTTATATTGTTTAGCAGATTAAAGGTTTTGTACGATATTTTAAAAATACCGCTTTGTCCCGCAATGGCAGAAAGTATCGCCTGTTTAATCCACCAAACGGCATAGGTTATAAACTTCACATTTTTGTCGGGGTCAAACCTTTTTGCCGCCTCTATTAAGCCAAGATTGCCCTCGTTAATCAAATCCATAAAAGGCACGCCTCTGCCCCTGTATTTTTTAGCAACAGAGACGACAAATTTAAGATTTGCCTCAACAAGTTTTTTTAAAGCCTCTTCGTCCCCCTCTTTTATTCTCTTTGCAAGTTCTTTTTCTTCTTCCGGAGTGATAGGAGGAATTTCATTTATTTGTTTCAAATATTGCTTTAAACCCTCTTCTTCCTCAAAATATTTAAACTTTTTTGCCATACACCCTACTCTTTCTCATCCATTTCTATGTCAAGTTTAACTATACCCGAACGAGGAATTTTTACAAGTGCATTTTTGATTTTTTCTTCTCCGTTTTTAACGTGTTCAAGAATAATTTTCTGCAACGCAAGGGTTAACTGATTGATTTCTTTCTGCATCTGTTCCATTTTTTCACGCATGTTGAGAATTATTTCAATTCCCGCAAGATTTACCCCCAAATCCCTCGCAAGGTTCAGTATTATTTCAAGCCTTTCAAGGTCTTTTTTGGAATAAAGCCTTGTATTGCCCTCAGTTCTTGAAGGAGTAAGCAAACCGTGTTTTTCGTAAAGCCTGAGGGTTTGAGGGTGGACATTGTACATTTTAGCCACCACGCTAATCATGTAATAAGGTTCGTTATTTTTGTCTTTCGCCATAAGCCACCCCCTTTATACCTTTAAATGCCCTCTGATTGCTTCTTTGTCTTCGTATTTTTCCAATTCTTTCATCAATTCCCTTACCCTTGTATCCACAATAGACGGAGTTTTTACCTCAATTTCAAGATACATATCGCCGTTTTGCCCCGTGCGTCTTGATTTTATTCCTTTGCCTCTCACCCTTATTTTTTGTCCGCATTGGGTTTGAGGCGGTATTTTAACGGTTGTCGGACCGTAAATAGTCGGTATTGTTATCTTTGCGCCTAACGCCGCTTCGGAAAAGGTTATCGGGAGTTTCATGTAAATATTGTCTCCTTGTCTTTTAAAAATAGGATGCTCTTCAACCACAGTTACAATGTATAAATCCCCCGGAGGGCCTCCGTTAATTCCCGCTTCGCCTTTCCCCGGCACCCTTACTTTTGAACCGTTGTCAACACCTGCTGGAATTCTCACTTTAATGGTTTCGGTAAACGGAATCCTTCCCGTGCCTTTGCATTTGGAACACTTGGTAAAGGTTATCTTACCGCTTCCGCCACATAATGAACACGGTTTTTCCACATGGAAGAAAGGCAGTCCGCTTGACTCCCTTCCCGTTCCTTTACACCTCGGACAAACCTGAGGCGATGAAAGAGGAATTTTTCCCGTGCCGCCGCATGCATCGCACGGCTTGCTTCTGTTTACCCTTATTTTTGTTGTTAAACCGTGAACGGCATCCATAAAGGAAATTCTCATTGAATACTGGATATCCTCGCCTTTTTTAGGCGCATTAGCATAAAAATTCTCTCCGTAAGAATGAGTTTTTCCCCTGTTTCCGAATAAATCTGAAAAAATTTCGGAAAAATCAACATTTACATTCTGAAAATCCTGATAGTTAAAGTTTTCTCCGAAGTTTCCGTCTCCCACAAAGCCGTATTTGTCATACTGTTCCTTTTTCTTCGGGTCAGAAAGTACGGCATAGGCTTCGGAAATCTCTTTAAACTTTTCCTCAGCCTGTTTGTCACCCGGATTTAAATCCGGGTGATACTTTCTTGCCAATTTTTTATATGCCTTTTTTACGTCCTGTATTGAGGCCCCCTTAGGGAGCCCCAATACGGCGTAATAATCTTTTTTATTCATGGCTCAGTCCTCCGACTTCCCCCTTATTCAACGATTTCCGCATCAACAACATCGTCTCCGTCATTGTTATCAGAAGAAGTTTGAGCCTGAGCATCACCGGATGCGGATGCCTGACCCGTACCGGCCTGACCCGCTCCGTCCTGACCCTGATAGAGATACTGAGAGAGTTTGTGAGAAACATTGGTAAGGTTTTCAATCGCAGAGTTGATTGCGTTTACATCCTCACCTTCCATAGCGGTTTTCAACTGAGATATTGCAGATTCAATAGCCTGCTTGTCAGCCTCGGTAATCTTGTCCGCATGGTCTTTGAGAAGTTTCTCAATCTGATAGATTAAAGAATCTCCCCTGTTTCTCGCTTCAATCAACTGAGCCCTCTTTTTATCCTCTTCCGCATGTGCTTCCGCTTCTTTCACCATTCTGTCTATTTCTTCCTTGGACAATCCGCTTGAACCGGTTATTGTAATTTTCTGCTCTTTTCCTGTTGCCCTGTCTCTTGCGCTAACGTTTAAAATTCCGTTTGCGTCAATATCAAAGGTAACCTCAATCTGAGGAACTCCCCTCGGTGCAGGCGGAATTCCCATAAGGTGAAACCTACCGAGAGACTTGTTGTCTTTCGCAAGAGGCCTTTCACCCTGCAATACGTGAATTTCAACGCTTGTCTGGTTATCAGTCGCAGTTGTGAATACCTCCGTTTTCTTGGTAGGTATTGTAGTGTTTCTCGGAATCATAACAGTCATAACTCCGCCCTGAGTTTCAACACCCAAAGAAAGCGGGGTTACGTCAAGAAGAAGAACGTCTTTTACGTCTCCTGCCAAAACTCCGCCCTGAATAGCGGCACCGATAGCAACAACCTCGTCAGGGTTAACGCCTTTATGAGGCTCTTTGCCGAAAAATTCGGTAACCTTTTTCTGAACAAGCGGAATCCTTGTTGAACCGCCCACAAGAACGACTTCGTCTATATCGGACGCGGTAAGTCCTGCATCTTCAAGCGCCTTTTTGCAAGGCTCCATTGTTCTTTCAATCAAGTCTTCAATCATTGATTCAAGTTTTGCCCTTGTAAGTTTGATATTCAAGTGTTTCGGGCCTGATGCGTCAGCGGTGATAAAAGGCAGATTGATTTCGGTTTCCATCATGGAAGACAATTCAATTTTTGCCTTTTCAGCCGCTTCTTTAAGCCTCTGCAACGCCATTTTGTCCTTGCTCAAATCAATGCCTTGGTCTTTCTTAAACTCTTCAACAAGCCAGTCAATAATTCTCTGGTCAATGTTGTCTCCGCCCAAATGGGTATCTCCGTTTGTTGACTTAACTTCAACAACTCCGTCACCCACTTCAAGAATGGAAATATCAAAAGTTCCGCCACCAAAGTCGTAAACAGCAATGGTTTCGTCTTTCTTTTTGTCAAGGCCGTAAGCCAAAGCAGCGGCTGTCGGCTCGTTGATAATTCTTTTTACTTCAAGTCCGGCAATCTTTCCGGCATCTTTCGTAGCCTGCCTTTGAGCATCGTTAAAGTATGCAGGCACGGTAATTACCGCTTCGGTAACTTTTTCTCCCAAATAATCTTCCGCCGCTTTTTTCAATTTCTGCAAAATTTTTGCCGAAATTTCAGGCGGAGAATAGAGTTTTCCGTTAATCTCAACCCTAACGTCTCCGTTCGGAGCCTTTACAACCTTGTAAGGCACCATTTTCATTTCTTCGGTTACCTCGTCATACCTTCTTCCCATAAATCTCTTTATGGAAAAGATTGTATTTTCAGGATTTGTTATTGCCTGCCTTTTGGCAACCTGTCCGACAAGAATTTCTCCGTTTTTGGTAAACGCAACAACGGAAGGAGTTGTTCTTGAACCTTCCTGATTAGGAATAACGGTTACGTCGTTTCCTTCCATTACCGCAACAACGGAGTTTGTAGTTCCAAGGTCAATTCCAATTATTTTTCCCATAATTACCTCCTAAATTCATTTTTTCAACCGTTAATAATATAAAATTTTAGTGCGTTGTTGTCAAGTTTTTATTATAAAAATATTATCAGATTTTTAAAAAACATATTTTTTTAAAAAAAATTCTAATCTAAAAAAAATCTATTATAATAGAAATTAGAAATTAAAAAAGGGAGAGGATTATGGAAAACCAAAAAGAATTGATTTTACAATTTATCAATTTTAAAGTTGATAAAGTTATAAGCGAACTTAAAATGGATATTGAAAAAGCGTTTCAAAAAGATTTTTATCTCAAACCGGAAGATGTTGAGCCTCTTATCTCAAAAGTTTTTACAGGCGAGGAAAAATCAGGGGGGCAATCAGGAAATATTGACGCACTGCACAATCTCAATCTTGTTTTAAAACAAAGCACAAATCAAAAAGAGTTGATTGAAGGTTTTTTCGCTTCCCTTTCAGAATTGACAAATTATATCGGATTTTTTATCTTCAAAGGAGATTATTCAATATGTTACGCCGCAAAAGGAAGCGGAAATAGACCTCAAAAGGATTTTAAAATCAAAAAAATTATATTTATGGAACCCAAAAAACTTTCGGACCCGATTTTTCCGGAAGAATTAAAATCTCTTTTGAATCAAGAAAAAACAATTGCTATTCCGCTTTTTATAAAATACAAGCAGGCAGGATTTTTCGTCTTTGAGTTAAAGGAAAACGGAAACGAAAAACTGTTTGAAGTAGCAACTTCAATGTTTGAAAGAGAATTGAACCTTCTTCCGCTGAAAACACACGGAGAAATGAAAACACAGCAGTTTAAAACAATGGAAAAAAAACAAGAATCGGCAAAGCCTGCTGCATCCGGCGAAGAAGACCCGCTTCTTAAAAAAGCGAGAAGATATGCAAATGCTCTCGCAAGCGATATAAAACTTTACAACGAAGACAAAATCAAGCAGGGACTTGTTAAAGGTCATTTGAGAGAACTTTTGAAAGAAGATATTGAAAAAAGTTATCAGGCGTTTAGGGAAAAATATCCTGACAAACAGAGATTTCCCGACTCAATTTTCAATGACGCATTGGTAAAATTTGTAGCAAAAGGCAATCCCGATTTATTGAAATAAAAAATCAACAAATCTGTTGACCTTAAAGCCTATTCTGGTAATATACAGAGGTAAAATTTTATTAAGGAGTAAGATATGGAATCAATAAAAGTAAAGCCTAACGATGTGCTTGATACCTTGAAAAAACACATGCTTGTTGACGGTTTCCACATTGTCCTTGACCTTGAAAAAAGCGAAAACTGCTACATGGTTGACGCAAGAGACGGAAAGAAGTATATTGACTTCTACGCTTTCTTCGCTTCTCTGCCGTTAGGTTTCAACCATCCTAAAATGAAAGACCCTGAATTTTTGGAAAGGCTTAAAATCGCTTCAATCCATAAAGTTGCAAATTCGGATATTTACACCACATTTATGGCGGAATTTGTTGAAACATTCGCAAAGTTAGGCGCTCACCCGGAATTGCCCAACTACTTTTTTATTGACGGCGGAGCGCTTGCGGTTGAAAACGCTTTAAAAACCGCATTTGACTGGAAGGTAAGAAAGAATTTCGCAAAGGGATACAAAGAGGAAAAGGGACACCTTGTAATTCATTTCAAAGAGGCTTTTCACGGAAGAACGGGATACACAATGAGCCTTACAAACACAGACCCGACAAAAGTAAAATACTTCCCGAAATTTGACTGGCCGAGAATCACAAATCCCAAGATTGAATTCCCTCTAAACGAAGAAAATCTCAAAAAGGTAATTGAACTTGAAAACAAGGCTATTGACGAAATCTACAAAGCGATAAACGAAAACAAAGACGATATTGCCTGCCTTATTATTGAGCCTATTCAGGGCGAAGGCGGAGACAACCATTTTAGGCCTGAATTTTTGAGAAAGTTGAGAGAAATCACAGAAGAAAACGATATTCTCTACATTGTTGACGAAGTGCAGACAGGCGTCGCCGCAACAGGAAAAATGTGGTGCTTTGAACATTTCGGATTTACCCCCGATATAGTTTCTTTCGGAAAGAAAATGCAGGTTTGCGGAATTATGTCATCGGATAAGGTAAACGAAGTTGACTCAGTTTTCAAGGTTTCTTCAAGAATCAACTCAACATGGGGCGCAAACATTGTTGACATGGTTAGGGCACAAAAAGTGCTTGAAATTATACACGAGGAAAACCTTGTTGAAAACGCCGCAAAAATGGGCGATTACCTGCTTGATAAACTATATGAGTTACAGGAAGTTTCAAAGGTAAAACTTTCCAACATTAGAGGAAAAGGACTTTTTGCCGCAGTTGAACTTGAAACTCCGGAAGTAAGAAACGAAGTATTCAACAAATGCTTTGAAAAAGGGCTTGCCGTTTTGAAATCAGGGGAAAAATCAATCAGATTCAGACCCGCTTTGACAATAACCAAAGAAATAATTGACGAAGGCATAAACATTCTTGCCGAAGTATTAAAGGCATAATTTGAGCGAACAAGGAGGAATCATGGAAATTCAGGAAAGAATTGAAAAGGCTTTGAACAACATAAGACCCGCCCTTCAAATGGACGGCGGAGACGTTGAATTTTTGAAATACGAAGACGGAACGGTTTACGTAAAACTTTTGGGAGCATGCGGCGGATGCCCCATGTCAACAATGACTCTCAAACTTTTTATTGAAGAAAGACTGAAAGAGGAAGTCCCGGAAGTTAAGGAAGTTGTTCAGGTATAAATTAAAGCCCCGGTTTTCGGGGCTTTTTTGTTGTGTTGAAAATGAAAGAGCAAATAGAATTTCTTGAATCTCTGCTAAGCGAAAAAAGGCTAAACAGAATAAAACAGGTTGTGAACTCAAAAATTCAAAACATTACCATTGTGCTTGACAATCTTCTTGATTCCCACAACACAAGCGCCGTATTAAGGACTGCCGAAGGGCTTGGACTAAAAGACGTTTACATTATTGAAAAAGACTATGAGTTTGAGATAAACAAATGCGTAACAAAATACAGCCACAAATGGCTTGATTTACGCAGATTTCAGGATTATTCCCCGTGCGTAAAAGAATTAAGGGAAAAAGGATTTAAGATTTTCGTTGCAAACGTCGGGGAAAAATCGGTGAAACTTACCGATATTGAGATTGAAAAAGACGGAAAATACGCTTTTGTGGTTGGAAACGAGCATGACGGAATTTCAAAGGAAATTCTAAAATATGCAGACTGCGAATTTACAATACCAATGTTTGGCTTTACAGAGAGTTTCAACGTGTCTGTTGCAAGCGCAATAATTTTATCCCACACCACCTATGCTTACAGAGAAAAAATTGAAAACAATTCCGATTTAAGCGAAGAAGAAAAAGAAAATATCTACTTTGAATTTTTGAAAAAAGCGATTAAAAACAGCGATATTATGCTTAAAGACCTGCAAAACAGGAAATAAATTTTATTTCAAAAAGGAAAAAAGAATTGCAAACAACCCGGGAATAAGGGCGAAGTTGTCAAGAAGAAACTCGTAGTAAATCGGGGAAAGGTTTCTTTTCTTTATAACAAACCTCTTTATAATCCAATAGTAAGCGCCAAACAGCACGGCAAGAAGGGACAAAAGAAAACTTGTTTTAAAAACAAAAGAAAAAATCACAAGGGAAACAATGAGAAGAAAAACCAACCTATCCGCTATTTTTACCGACTTTTCTATTCCGATTAAAATAGGCAACGTTTCCCTTCCGTAAAACTTGTCCCCCTGAATATCCTTTATGTCGGAAAGTATTGAGCCTGCAAAAACAACTGTAAAGACAAAAGAAAACATGGGAATTAGAGAACAAAAACCCGCTTTCCCGGTAAAAAACAAAGGAATAAAACTAATAACGATTGACCAAGCAAGGGCATAAAAAACATTTTTTGACCCGGGAATATCAAAAAGACGTTTAATTCCGCCTTTAAACCTAAGTTTAATTCTGTAAAAAAGCCCGAGCAAAGATGCCAAAAGAACAACTGCAAAAACTCCGAATGAAAGCGAAACACTTAAATAACACAGAAAAAAGAGTGATAATAAACCTGCAAAAACAAGAGGTTTTTTGTTTTCTTTCAAGAAATAATACTTTGTCGGATTACTGAATTTCAACCCTTCAAGATTGACCAATCCGTTAAACAAAGTCATGGAAAAAATATACAAAAACGCTATAAGGGAAAATTCCAAAGGTGATTTTACTCCGTATAATTTTAAAAGCCCATAAGAAAAAACAAAAGCCGAAATACCTCTGAAAAGCCCGGAATTGAAAATAATTCCCAAAGCCTTGGCGAGAGGCTTTGACTTTTCGTCAACAAACCTCAGATAATCCACAACGGAATTTATAATCCAATTCGGCGTTGAAGCACCTGCCGAAACCCCTACCTTTTCAAACTTGGAAAAATCAATACCTTTTAACTCTTCTTCCGTTTCAATATGATAAACAACGGGGCAAAACTTACGGGAAATCTCGGCAAGCCTCGTTGTGTTTGCACTGTGTTTTCCGCCGATTATTATCATACAGTCCACTTCGGAAGCGATTTTTTTAACCTCGTCCTGCCTTCTGTGTGTTGAATCGCATATTGTGCAGAATTCTTTAACCTCTTTTGCCTTTTCCTTAACCTTTTCAACAATTGCAAAAAACTCGTCAAAACTGAAAGTTGTCTGTGAAACAACTATAACTTTTTCCATCTTGGGAAGTTTTTCGGCATCCTCAACGCTTCCCACAACAAAGGCCGTGTTTCCCGAATACCCTTTCAAACTTATAACTTCCGCATGCCCTTCGTCTCCTACAATTACAACCTTGTATCCTTTTTTCACGTGGCCTTTTATAATTCCCTGCACCTTGCCAACCTTCGGGCAGGTAAGGTTTATAACGTCAAGGCCTTTTTCTTTCAAATTTTCAAGAATATCCGGCGTTGTGCCGTGCGCCCTGATTACAACCGTGCCTTTATTCAAATTCTCAACTTTTTTTTCAGCCTTTACACCCTTTGTTTCAAGAAGGGAAACAACCTGATTGTTGTGAATTAAAGGGCCCAAAGTATAAATTTCCCCTTCTTTCCTTGAAATAT
>JAMOUY010000034.1 GCA_027067895.1 Acidobacteriota bacterium | reverse complement strand
TTCTCCGGGAACAAGTTTAATTTTGGGTTCATGCTTGGTTATATCAAAGAATCCCAACTGGTTTATTTTTAACATACTGTTTTTAAAAGCATCTATTCTAAAAACCGAACCTTCGGGAATGAGAAACTCCCTTCTCAAAACCTTGTCTCTCGTAACGTCGTTGCCTTTAAATTCAAGCCTGTTTAAAACAAATTTCTTCCCTTCGTTCATTTTAAACGTCAAATCAACAATGTTTCCGTCCCTTATTTTGGTTATCTTTTCCATTGTAAACTGCAAATATCCGAAATTGTTGTATGTTTCCGAAATGTCTTTAACAAACTCGTTGATTTTGTCAAGGTTATAGGGGTCTCCTTCTTCCAATTCCCATTTTTTTGCAAGGTATGTGTCCGGAAGAATTTTATTCCCCACAAAAGAAACCCTGCCGATAAAGTACTGCTTCCCTTCATGTATGGGAATTGTGAGATACATTCTCAAATCCTGCTTAACCTTTTTATGCTCTTTCATCCTCTCAATATTTTTTTTCTTTTGCTTCTCCGTGGTGAAATCTTCTATTTCAATTTTAGGCTCACCGACATAAACGTCTTTATAGCCGTGCTTCCAATAAAACTTTTTCAAGTTTTCAATAGCCTCGTTGTATTTTTTCTCCGAATAGATGTCGGTTGCGGAAATCCATGAAAACATTCCGTGTTCTTTCAACTTTTTCAATTTTTTTCTCAATTTTTTATCGGAAAAAACCTTGTTTCCTTCAAAATCAATTTTATAAACATGCACCTTTGAGCCTTCGTTTATTGTAAAGGTTAGGGTAATCACATTGTTACCGACAGAAGTATAAGCATGGTCAACCTTGGTAAACTGATAGCCTTTTTCTTTATAAATGTCAATAATCGCCTTTTTTATCTTTGCAATCTCGGCATAATCCAACTGGCTGTTTCTTCTTAAAACAACCCCTTTTTCCTGCAATTTATCAATCAAGGCGTTGGGGCCAACCGCATGGTTGCCCAGAAATTCGTAATCTTTAACAATTGGCCTCTCTTTTACCGCAAAGATAACAATTTTTCCGGTTTTGCCGTCTTCAACGTCAACTTTTATGTCGGAAAATACTTTTAAATCCCAAAGTCTCATTATGTCTTTTGAAATTTTGTCAGGGTCAAACTCTTCCCCTTCTTCGCTTTGTATTCTGAACATAATTGACTGGGTTGATATTCTTACATTACCGACAACCTTTATTTTTTCAATTGTTTCGGCAAAAATTGTCAAAGAACACAAACAAACAACAGCAAAAACCAGTTTTCGGAAATTTAGCATTTAACCTCCACACCCTTACCCTTTTTCTTTATGACAATGGCGTTGTTTTCCACGTCTATAATGTACTCTCCTTCGCTGTCTTTATAGTTTTCTATAATTGCGTCGGAAAGTTTGTCCTGCACATATTCCTGCACAGCCCTCTTCAAAGGCCTTGCACCGTAATTCAAATCCTTGCAGGCAACATCTACAATCCAATCAACGGCATTTTCCGTTAATTTTACCTCTATCCTCTTTTCTCTTAAAAATTCATTCAAATCGTTTATCAGTATGTAAACGATTTTCTTTAAGTCTTCCTTGCTTAAAGGATTGAATACTATGATTTCGTCAATTCTGTTTAAAAATTCTGGGGTAAAAAATCTTTTTACCTCTTTTAAAATATCCGATTTTTTGTCCGCAGGTTTAAGATTATCGCTTTTAACCTTAAACCCCGGATGTTGGCCGTGATGAATAAGTTTTGAGCCTATATTAGACGTCATTATTATTATGGTATTTGAGAAATCAATAACTTCTCCGAAAGCGTCGGTCAATCTTCCGTCGTCAAATATCTGCAAAAGTATGTTTATCAAATCCGGATGGGCTTTTTCAATCTCGTCAAGAAGAATAACGGAATACGGCTGTTTTTTAACCGCTTCGGTCAACTGTCCGCCTTCTTCGTATCCAACGTATCCGGGAGGCGCACCTATAAGCCTTGATACCGAATGTTTTTCCATAAATTCGGACATGTCAAATCTGATGAGAGATTTTTCATTCCTGAAAAGATAAACCGCAAGTTGTTTTGACAACTCTGTTTTTCCAACTCCCGTAGGTCCCAAAAACATAAAAACGCCGGACGGCCTGTTTGGGGAAGACATGCCGAGCCTTGCCCTCTTTATAGCCTTAACAAGAATGTCTATGGCTTTATTCTGTCCCACAATTCTTGAATATAAATAGTCTTTTAAATTCAAAAGCCTTTCTCTTTCGCCTTCCGTTATTGATGACACGGGAATTCCCGTCCAATTTGAAACAGCCTCTTCAATATGCTCCGGCAAAACTTCGGGTTTAGGTACGTGTTGCAAAACAATCTTGTCGGAAAAATCTTCGTTTTCAAGAAACTCTATTTTTACTTTTGCCCCCGCTTCGTCTATCAAATCAATGGCTTTGTCCGGCTGGCTTCTTCCCGTAATAAACCTGTCGGAAAGGCTTACCGCTTTCTTTAAAGCCTCATAGGTATAAGATACATTGTGAAAATCTTCGTACCTGTCCTTAATCTCCCTTAAAATACGAAGCGTTTCTTCCGAATCGGGCTGTTTAATTTTCACAACCTGAAACCTTCTCATTAAAGATTTGTCTTTCTCTATGTATTTTGAAAACTCTTTAAACGTTGTTGCCCCTATACACTGCAATTCGCCCCTCGCAAGGGAAGGTTTCAGCATATTCGCCGCATCAAGCGAGCCTTCCGCTGAACCTGCTCCCATAATGGTATGAAATTCATCAATGAAAAGAATAACCTTTTGCTTTATAGCCTCTTTTATTATGTCCCTAAGCCTCTCTTCAAACTGTCCCCTATACTTTGTCCCCGCCACAATACTTGCAAGGTCAAGAGCGAAAATAGTTTTGTTTTTCAGACTGTAGGGGACATTCCCCTCGGCAATTCTTTGAGACAACCCCTCAACAATTGCCGTTTTCCCGACACCTGCATCGCCTAATAAAAGCGGATTATTCTTTCTTCTTCTTGAAAGAATGTGAATAATTCTCTGAATTTCAATATCCCTTCCCACACACTTGTCAAGTTTTCCCTGTTTTGCCAACTGAGTAAGGTCTTTGCCGTATTTGGACAAAACCGGAAATTTTTCATCCGATTCATCATCATCGTCGTCAACAAAAAATTCCACATTTTTATTCAATTCATCGGAAAGAAAATTTCTCGCTTCCATTACGCTTCTCAATCCAGCATGTCTCAAAGCATTTACAGCGGAAGAAGAAGGATAATGAAGAATTGCCATAAAAACATGCTCAACATCAACCTTGTCACTGTCATAGGCAAAGGATTCCCTGATTGCCTGCCTTAAAATATTTTGTACGGTTTCTGTAAGGGGAATATCTCCGCCGTAGTCCGCTCTTCCAAGTTTAACGCACATAATATCTATTTCTTTTCTCAACAAAACAGTATCAACTTTGCAGCGTTTGAGACAAGACATTACCAGCGTGTCTTCTTCCATTAAAATTCCGTGAAGAAGATGCACGGAATCAACAAAGGGATTTTGAAATTGTCCGGCTTTGTTCCTCGCAAAAAACAAAACCCTGCGTGCCCTGTCGGTAAAGTTTTCAAACATTGCTCAACTCCAAAGTTTCCATAGAGAAAATTTTATCACATCTTCCCGCTATTTCTATGTTGTGAGTTACAATAATGCAACTTAAATTATAAATTTCCCTTAACCTGAAAATATGCTCCATTACCATAGCCCCCGTTTTCGGGTCAAGGTTCCCAGTA
>JAMOUY010000033.1 GCA_027067895.1 Acidobacteriota bacterium | reverse complement strand
CTTACCAAAGACGAAGGCGGAAGGCACAAGCCTTTCAGACAGGGATACAGACCTCAGTTCTATTTCAGGACAACCGACGTTACCGGCACAATAGACTTGCCAGACGGCAGAGAAGTTGTAATGCCCGGCGACAACCTTACAATCAAGGTTGAGTTGATAACCCCGATTGCTATGGAAAAGGGATTAAGATTTGCAATCAGGGAAGGCGGAAGGACTGTTGGAGCAGGAACAGTTACCGAGATTATTGAATAATAGGTGATAAGATGAGAGACATCATTAGTTTACAGTGCACCGAGTGTAAAAGAAAAAATTACACAACGACTAAGAATAAGAAGAAGATGACCGGAAAGTTGGAGTTGAAGAAATATTGCAGGTTTTGCAGGAAGCACACGGTTCATAAAGAGGCAAAAGCGTAAAACGAATAGGTAGGCCAGTAGCTCTAATTGGTAGAGCGTCGGACTCCAAATCCGAGGGTTGGGGGTTCGAGTCCCTCCTGGCCTGCCATTTTTTAGAGGTGTAAGATGACGAAGTATATTCAGTGGATTAAAGAGTCATGGAAAGAGTTAAAAAGGGTAACTTGGCCGACCAAAGAGGATGTTATAGCCACCACAATTGCTGTAATTGTGTTGACTATAATTTTTTCTGTGGCTATTTATTTGTCCGATAAAATTATATCTACGGCTGTTGAGTACGTTTACAGGGTTCTTGGCTCATAAGCCCCGAGGAGAATTCAGATGGCGTTGCAATGGTATATAATTCACACCTATTCGGGATATGAAAACAGGGTGAAAGAAACCCTTGAAAAAAAAATAAAGGCTTTCGGACTTGAAGATAAAATTACCCAAATACTTATACCTACCGAAAAAGTGGTTGAGGTTAAAAAGGGGAAAAAGGTTGAGAGCGTAAAAAAGTTTTTTCCCGGTTATATTTTGATTCAAATGGAAATGGATGATTATTTGTGGCATTTTGTTAGAAATACGCCTAAGGTGACCGGATTTGTCGGTGGGAAAAAGCCGAAGCCTTTGACAGATGCCGAAGTTGAAGAAATTTTAAATCAGGTAAAAACTTCAAGGGAAAAACCCAAGGCAGAGATAAAATTTGCGCCTAACGATAAAGTGAAAATTATTGACGGTCCTTTTAAAAACTTTATCGGTACTGTTGAAGAGGTTAACGAGGATAAGGGTACCGTTAGAGTTATGGTTACAATATTCGGGCGTTCAACACCGGTTGAATTGGGATTTTTAAAGGTAGAAAAGGTATAAAACAAACATAGAGAGGTTTGCAATGGCAAAAAAAGTAATAGGACAAATCAAATTGCAGATTGAAGCCGGCAAGGCAAATCCTTCCCCGCCTATCGGACCTGCTTTGGGTCAGCACGGGGTTAATATTATGGATTTCTGCAAGCAGTTTAATTCAAGAACACAGAGTCAAATGGGAATGGTAATCCCTGTCGTTATTACTGTTTATCAGGACAGGTCTTTTACCTTTATAACCAAAACCCCCCCTGTTGCCAACCTTATTATGAAAGAGTTGGGCATTGACAAAGGTTCTTCCGAGCCCAATAAAGTTAAGGTTGGAAAGTTAAAGAGGGATAAGGTTAGGGAAATTGCTCAAATTAAGATGCCGGACCTTAATACAAGCGATATTGAGGCGGCTATGAGAATTGTTGAAGGTACTGCCCGTTCAATGGGTGTTACCATAGAGGACTAATTTATTAAGCCTGACCACGGGCAAAAGTGGTAGATACTAATTGGAGGTGCTATGGCTAAAAGGGGTAAAAAGTATCGTCAGGCGATTGAGAAGATTGAGCCGGGCAAAGAATACCCCCTTAATGAAGCCGTAAAGTTGGCGAAAGAAATCGCATATGCAAATTTTGACGAAACGTTTGAAATTCATATGCGATTGGGAGTTAATCCCAAATACGCCGACCAAATGGTAAGGGGAACGCTGGTTCTTCCCCACGGCACCGGCAAATCCGTTAAGGTTGCGGTTATTGCTTCCGGAGACAAGTACAAGGAAGCGGAAGCGGCCGGAGCGGACATTGTCGGAGGCGAGGATCTTGTTGAAAAGATTCAGGGGGGCTGGCTTGATTTTGATGCTCTCATTGCCACGCCTGACATGATGAGGCATGTTGGTAAACTTGGTAGGATTTTGGGTCCGAGGGGATTAATGCCTAACCCCAAAGCGGGAACGGTTACTTTTGATGTAGCCAATGCTGTCAAAGAGTTGAAGGCCGGAAGGATTGAGTACAAGGTTGACAAAACCGGTATTGTTCACAACGCTATCGGTAAAAAATCTTTTTCGGAAGACCAACTTATTGACAATGCAAAGGCTTACATTCAAACAATTATCAAAGCGAAACCGGCTTCCGCAAAGGGAAGGTATATCCACTCAATTTATATTTCAACAACAATGGGGCCTGGAATAAAAGTAGACCCTGCCAGTGTTGAGTGAGGTGGACCGTGTTTAAGAAAGAGAAGATAGAATTCGTAAACAATTTGAAAAAAGACCTTGAAGATGTTGTTTGTCTGTATCTTTTTGAATTCTCAAAGGTTACCGTTAACGAAGATAACGCTTTAAGAATGAAAATTAAGGAGACAGGGGCAACATACAGGGTTATTAAAAACAGGCTTCTTAAAAAAGCGACCGAGGGAACAAGGTTTGAGGAAGCCACAAAGGATTTGGTAAGGAATACCGTTGTGGCTTATACAAAGGAAGACCCTGTTTCTCTTGCCAAGGTTCTTTCGGAATTTGCAAAAGAAAAAGACAGTTTTTTCTTTAAAGGCGGAATTCTTGAAGAAACCGTTTTAACGCCTGAAATGTTTGAGGAGATTGCAACACTTCCTTCCAAGGAAGCGCTTATTGCAAAACTTATGTACCTTCTCAATTACCCTTTGCAGGGACTTGTTACCGCTTTACAGGGAATTTACAGGAATTTTCCTGTTGTGCTTAATCAAATTGCTAAACAAAAAGAGGAAAATTAACTTAAACTATATGGAGGAAAGAAATGGCTAAATTAACTCAGGAAGAAATCATTAATGCTGTTAAGGAAATGACTGTTCTTGAGCTTAACAATCTTGTTAAGGCTCTTGAAGAGGAGTTTGGTGTTAGTGCCGCTGCTGCGGCTGTTGCTGTTCCTGCTGGCGGTGCTGCTGGCGGTGCTGAGGCTGCTGAGGAGAAAACCGAATTTGACGTAATTTTGAAATCGCCCGGCGCTAAGAAACTTGAAGTTGTTAAAGTTGTTAAGAAACTTACCGGTCTCGGACTTAAAGAGGCTAAGGAATTGGTTGACAAGGCACCTGCTCCCGTTAAGGAAGCAATCTCCAAGGATGAGGCGGAAGACCTTAAAAAGGCTCTTGAAGAAGCTGGTGCTGAGGTTGAAGTTAAGTAATTTACTGAAAAAACAACAAGGGGGCAATTTTTTGCCCTCTTTTCTTTTTTTGCTTTTTAAAAGATTTAGCGTAGGTAGAATTGTACCTTTTTTTACCTTTTTGTGTGTGTTTTTTACGAAATCTAAAATTAATATACACAACTTTTGCGACAATATCAAGTTTTAGGAGATAAAAAATGGAAAATATGCCAAAAAATGTTCATTTGGAGAGATATGATTTTTCCAAAATAAAAACCTATCTTCCAATACCTAACCTTATAAGCATACAGTTGGATTCTTACAAAAAGTTTTTGCAGATGGAGAAACTTCCTCAGGATAGAAAGGATTTAGGTTTGCAAGCCGCTTTTGGAAGCGTTTTTAATATAGATGATTTTAGAGGGAAAGCGAAAATTGAATTTGTTGAATATAGAGTGGGGAATTGGGAATGTAAATGCGGTTTCTTAAAGGGGGAAGAGCATAACAGGTTTAAATGTGGTAAGTGTAAAAAACCGGTTTATGTTACCGACCCAACCGAAAAATATGTTATTTGCGAACATTGCGGATATAGAAATGAAGCAAAGCCCGATATCTGCCCCAAATGTGAAACGCCTGTTGAGTTAAAACTTCCTTATTCTGTTGAAGAATGTGAAAGCATGGAGAAAACCTATTCCGTGCCTTTGAAAGTAAAGTTTAGATTAACGGTATTTGAAACGGATTCAAAAGATGAAAGAAAAGTTAAGGATGTTAAAGAAAAAGAAATATTTTTCGGTGATATTCCCATAATGACAAAAAGAGGAACCTTTATTTTCAACGGCACGGAAAGGGTAATAGTAAACCAGTTGAACAGGTCTCCCGGCGTTTTCTTTAAAAAAGACAAGGATAAAAATTCTTATATTATGCAGATAATTCCTTATAGAGGCGCATGGATTGAGTTTGAGTTTGACAAAAAAGAAATAATGTATATCAGAATTGACAGAAAAAGAAAATTCAATGCTGGGATATTTTTAAAATCCTTGGGTCTTATTGATGAAGCTTTTTCTAAAACCGAGACATTTTTGAAGAGATTTTACACTGTGCATACGTTGAAAGTAGGCGAAGATGTGGAAGATAAGGATAAAAAAGACAAAAAAATATACCTGACACCTTCTATTGCTTTAAAAGATAAAAGAGTTGCCGAAGACGTATTTGACCCGAATGGTAATAAAATTCTTTCCGCCGGAAACAAATTTAAGAAATCTACATTGAGAAAATTCGGAGATAGTGGATTTATCGCTTTCAAACTTTCCGAATTTGATGTTATAAGGAATGTGGAGGATATAGTACATCCGGAGACAGGAGAAGTGCTATATCCTGCGAATTCGGATATTGATGCCGGTGAGTTGGAAAAATTAAAAGAGTTGGGTGTTGAAGAGATAAAAGTAATACTTCCCAAAGACGATATAATAGGTCCTGTATTAAGTAACACATTTCAGAAGGACGGGGTAAAAAGTACGAACGAAGCATTGATTGAGCTTTACAGAAAATTAAGACCCGGAGACCCACCAACTCTTGAAATGTCAAGAAAACTGTTTATTGCTCTTTGTTTTGATGCGGATAGATATGATTTGTCAAGGGTTGGAAGATTAAAATTCAATACAAAACTCGGAGTAAAAACAGACCTTGACCAGAAAGAATTATCCGTTGAAGATATTTTGGTTTCTCTTGAATACTATTTTAAAATTCCGAAAGGTATCGGAGAAGTTGATGATATTGACCACCTTGCGAACAGAAGAATCAGGTCGGTTGGCGAATTGCTTGAAAATCAATTTAGGGTAGGGCTTGTTAGGGTACAAAAAGCAATTAAAGAAAAAATGGCTTTAATGGATGATTTTGAGCAGGTAACCCCTGCCGAGTTAATCAGCCCCAAGCCTGTTATGGCAATCATTAGGGAATTTTTCGGACAGTCCCAGTTGTCCCAGTTTATGGACCAGACAAATATTCTTTCCGAAATAACCCATAAAAGAAGGTTGTCTTCTCTCGGACCCGGTGGTTTGAGCAGAGAAAGGGCAGGATTTGAGGTCAGGGACGTTCACCCTTCTCATTATGGCAGAATTTGTCCTATTGAAACCCCGGAAGGTCCGAATATCGGATTGATTGTTTCTCTTGCATGCTATGCAAAGGTAAACGAATTCGGATTTATTGAAACACCTTATAAAAAAGTTGAAAACGGAAGAGTGCTTGACCATGTTAAAATAATTTTCCCCGGGGATTCCAAAAATTACAAAGTAGGCGATATCGTTTTGAAAGAAGATTACGAGGCTGAAAACAAAAAACTGGAAAAGGCGGGGAAATCTCTTATGGACGCCGAGCCTCATGTATTTTATCTTTCCGCATGGGAAGAGGATAAATACAAAATCGCTCAGGCAAACGCTCCGAGGGACGAAAACAATTACATAACCGTTGAGCAGGTTAACGCAAGGGTTGCCGGCGAATCAAAACTTATCCCGAGAGATGAGATAGACTTTATTGACGTTTCTCCGAAACAGATTGTGTCAATTGCGGCATCTCTCATTCCGTTCCTTGAACACGACGACGCAAACAGGGCGTTGATGGGTTCAAACATGCAGAGGCAGGCTGTTCCCCTTTTGAGAACGGAAGCGCCTTTTGTAGGAACCGGAATGGAGCATATTGTTGCAAAAGACAGCGGATTGACCGTTGTTGCCAAAAGGTCCGGTTGGGTTGAGGCTGTTGACGGACAGAGAATTGTTGTAAGGGTTGACAACAGAGAAGCCAATGAAGACCTTGTCGGTGTTGATATTTATCCTCTTGTAAAATTCAAAAGGTCAAATCAGGATACCTGCTTTAACCAAAGGCCTATTGTTAAAAAAGGCGACTATGTTGAAAAAGGCCAGATTATTGCCGACGGTCCCGGTACGGACAGGGGAGAGTTGGCGCTTGGAAGAAACGTTCTCGTTGCTTTTATGCCTTGGAGAGGATACAACTTTGAGGACGCTATTTTGGTGAGCGAAAAGATTGTAAAAGAAGACGTTTACACGTCAATTCATATTGAAGAACTTGAAATTGAAGCGAGAGACACTAAATTGGGACCTGAAGAAATTACAAGGGATATTCCCAACGTTAACGAAGAATTTTTGAGAGACCTGGACGATAGCGGAATTATCAGAATAGGTGCAAAGGTAAAACCGGGAGACATACTTGTCGGTAAGGTAACCCCCAAAGGAGAATCCACTCCGACTCCGGAAGAAAAACTTCTAAAAGCAATTTTCGGCGCAAAAGCGGAAGAAGTTAAAGACGCGTCTTTAAGAACTCCTCCCGGAATGGAAGGTACTGTTGTTGACGTTAAGATTTTTGCAAGAAAAGGCGTTGAAAAGGATGACAGGGCTAAGCAGATAGAAAAAGAGAGAATTGAAGCGCTTGAAAAAGATTACGAAGACAAAGAGAGAATTATCAGGATTCAGACAAAATTCCAGATTTTGAGAATTCTTGAAGGAATGAAGTTGAAGGAAGACCTTCTTGACAACAAAGGCAATGTGATTGCCAAAAAGGGAACAAAGATAACGGAAGAGTTGATTGAATCAATCGGTATAAAAAATTCAGCAAACTTGAAAGTTGGAAACAAAAAAGTTGAAGAAGAGTTGAAGAAGATTGTTGAAAAATTTGATGAAAAGATTGCTATTGAAAGAGATGTATTCAAAAAAGAAGTGGAAAAACTTAAAAAAGGCGATGAACTTCCCGCAGGTGTAATAAAGATGGTGAAGGTTTACATTGCAGTGAAGAGAAAATTGTCCGAAGGCGACAAGATGGCGGGAAGACACGGAAACAAAGGTGTTGTTTCAAGAATTCTGCCGGAAGAAGATATGCCTTATCTTCCCGACGGCACACCAGTTGACATTGTTTTAAACCCTCTTGGTGTTCCGTCCCGTATGAATGTTGGACAGATTCTTGAAACTCACTTGGGTTGGGCCGCTCAGGCACTTGGTTTGCATTTTGCCACACCGGTTTTTGACGGTGCATCTTCCGATGATATAAAATCTTTCTTAAAACAAGCGGGATTACCTGAATCAGGCCAGCAATTCCTTTACGACGGGAAAACCGGAGAAAGGTTTGACCAGCCCGTAACGGTAGGCTATATGTATCTTCTCAAACTACATCACCTTGTTGACAACAAGATTCACGCAAGGTCAATTGGCCCGTACTCGCTCATTACCCAACAGCCTCTCGGCGGTAAAGCTCAATTCGGCGGCCAGAGGTTTGGAGAGATGGAAGTTTGGGCGCTTGAAGCATACGGCGCGGCATACACCTTGCAGGAAATGTTAACTTACAAATCTGACGATGTTCAGGGAAGAAACAAGATTTACGAAGCAATTGTCAAAGGACATGAAATTCCCGAGCCGGGTATCCCTGAATCCTTCAATGTTTTGATGAAGGAAATTATGAGCCTCTGTCTCAATTTGCAGTTTAATGTGGACAATGAAAATAATGAAGAAACAGAGGAAGAAGGTACCGAAGATAATGACCCTTTAACCGGTGATATTAACCAAAACTGATGGGAGGAAACTGTGGAAAAGCAACATAAACCGGGAAGCAATCTTGGTGGTGACTTTTCAATTAACCACATTAGAAATATTAAAATTAGCATTGCGTCTCCGGAGGACATAAGAGAATGGTCTCACGGGGAAGTTACAAAACCGGAAACTATCAATTACAGAACCTTCAAACCTGAAAAAGACGGGTTGTTCTGTGCAAAGATATTCGGTCCGATTAACGATTACGAATGTCTTTGCGGTAAATACAAAAAGCCGAGATACAAGGGCATTGTTTGTGATAAATGCGGTGTTGAGGTTACCCTTTCAAAAGTCAGAAGAGAGAGAATGGGAAGAATTGAACTTGTGGCGCCTGTATCTCATATTTGGTTTTTAAAAGCCCTTCCCTCAAAAATAGGAACCTTGCTTGACATTACTTTAAGGAATGTTGAAAAGATTTTGTATTTTGAAAGTTATGTCGTTCTTGACCCGGGAAGCACAAAACTTGAATACAAACAACTTTTAAGCGAAGAAGAATACAGAAAGGCTGTTGAAGAGTACGGCGCCGGAAGTTTTGAAGCGGGTATGGGAGCCGAGGCTATAAAGAAATTGCTTGAACACTTAAATATTGATGAACTTGCGGTTGAGTTAAGATACAACATGCTTAACGAAACTTCCGAGCAGAAAAAAATCAAAATAGCCAAAAGGCTTAAAATAGTTGATGCTTTCAGGAAATCCGGTAACAAGCCTGAATACATGGTGTTGGAAGTTATTCCGGTAATTCCTCCCGAGTATAGGCCTCTTGTTCCTCTTGACGGCGGAAGATTTGCCACATCGGATTTAAACGACCTTTACAGAAGGGTAATAAACAGGAATACAAGACTTAGAAAACTGATGGAATTGAGAGCACCTGATGTAATTATGAGAAATGAAAAGAGGATGCTTCAAGAAGCGGTTGATGCTCTTTTTGATAACGGAAGAATGGGTAAGGTTGTAAAAGGTTCAAGCGACAGGCCTTTGAAATCGCTTGCGGATAATTTGAAAGGTAAAAAAGGAAGATTCAGACAAAACCTTTTGGGTAAGAGGGTTGACTATTCCGGAAGAACGGTTATTGTTATCGGTCCCGACTTGAAATTGAACCAATGCGGTTTGCCTAAGAAAATGGCTCTTGAACTCTTTAAGCCTTTTATTTTCCATGAGTTGGAAAAAAGAGGGTTTGCCAAAACCATTAAAGAAGCTAAAGAAATGGTTGAACTTGAAAAGCCGGAAGTTTGGGATGTTTTAGAAGATGTTATTACCGGACACCCTGTTCTTTTAAACAGGGCGCCTACACTTCACAGGCTTTCTATTCAGGCATTCTATCCCGTTTTGATTGAAGGCAAAGCAATTAAACTGCATCCTTTGGTATGTACCGCATTTAACGCCGATTTTGACGGAGACCAAATGGCGGTCCACGTACCTTTGTCTCCCAAAGCGCAACTTGAATCAATAGTACTTATGCTTTCTTCAAACAACCTGCTTTCCCCCGCATCGGGAAGGCCGATTGTTACTCCGACTCAGGATATTGTTTTGGGAACTTATTATCTTACCGTTACAAGGAAAAACAGAAAGGGTGAAGGTAGGGTTTTTGCTGATTTTGATGAAGCACTTGCCGCTTATGAAGCGGGTTATGTTGATATTCATGCAAAAATAAAGGTTAAATATTCCGGAAAACTTATTGATACTTCAAAGGCGAGGGATTCCCAAAATCTTGTTGAAATGGAAGTAGAAGAGGTAAAAGACAAACTCATTGAAACCACTCCGGGAAGAATTATCTTTAACAGTGCTTTAAAAGGTTATATGCCTTTTGTTAACGGATTGTTAAAGAAAAAAGGTTTGGGAAGCCTTGTTTCTCTTGCATACAAAACCCTTGAAAAAGAAAAAACAGTTGAATTGCTTGACGAAATAAAGAAAACAGGGTTTTACTATGCGACAAAAGGCGGAATATCCTTCGGAATGGACGATATTATTGTACCGGAAGCAAAGAAAAAGATTTTAGAAGAAGCGCCCAAAGAGATTGCAAAAATTGAGGAAATGTATCAGCAGGGACAGATTGAGGCTTCCGAAAGATACAACAAAATAATCAAATTCTGGGGTGATATTACTGATAAAGTTGCGGAAGAGATGATGAAAGAACTTGAAAAAGCCAACGAAGAGGGAGAGTTCCTCAACCCGATTTATATTATGGCGGACTCCGGTGCAAGGGGCTCCAAACAGCAGATTAGACAGTTGGCCGGAATGAGGGGATTGATGGCGAAGCCTTCTGGCGAGATTATTGAAACCCCCATTACCGCAAACTTTAAAGAAGGGCTTTCCGTGTTGCAGTACTTTGTGTCAACCCACGGTGCCAGAAAAGGTCTTGCGGATACAGCTTTGAAAACCGCGGATTCCGGTTATTTGACGAGAAGGCTGATTGACGTTGCTCAGGACGTTATTGTCAGGGAAGAAGACTGTGGAACCCTTGACGGAATTTGGATAACCGCTCTTATTGACCAAGGCGAAGTAAAAGTTCCGTTAAGAGAGAGAATTGTAGGAAGAGTGGCGCTTGAAGATATTATTGACCCGTATACAAACGAGTTGATTGTTCCGGCAGGAGAAGAAGTAACAGAACCTCTTGCAGAGGCAATTGAAAATGCCGGAATTGAGAAAGTTAAAATCAGGTCGGTTTTGACATGTGAATCAAAAGAGGGTGTATGCAGAAAATGTTACGGCAGAAACCTTGCAACTGGCAAAATAGTTGAGATGGGTGAAGCGGTTGGCGTTATTGCGGCACAGTCCATTGGCGAGCCCGGTACCCAGTTGACAATGAGAACCTTCCACGTCGGAGGAACCGCATCCAGAGTTGCAGAGCATTCAAAACACGAAGCGGGAAGAAAAGGTACAATCAAGTTTGTAAATATCAGTTATGTTGAGGCGGAAGACGGCACATTGGTTGTTCTTTCAAGAAAAGGTTATATTGCAATTGTTGACGAAGACGGAAACGAAAGGGAAAAATACAACCTTGTTACAGGCGCAAAGGTTTTTGTTAAAGACGGGCAAAAAGTTGAGGAAGGCCAGTTGATTGCGGAATGGGACCCCTTCTCATTCGTTATCGTTGCGGATAAGTCCGGATACGTTGATTTCAAAGACGTAAAAGAAGGGCTTACAATGGTTGAGGACGTTGACGAAACAACCGGTTTTACAAGGATGAAAATTATTGAATGTCCGGATGAAAAAATTCAGCCTATGATTGTGTTGAGAAACGAGGACAGGGAAGTAATAGCAAAATATCCGCTACCCACAGGCTCAATAATTGTGGTTGACGAAGGGCAGTATATTTCTGCCGGCACAACTCTTGCGAAAATTGCGAGGGATACCACAAAAACCATGGATATCACAGGCGGTCTTCCCAGAGTTGTTGACTTGTTTGAAGGAAGAAAACCGAGGGATTACGCAATTATTTCCGAAATTGACGGTGTGGTAAGATACGGTAAGATTGTCAGGGGATACAGAAAAATTTACGTTGAATCTCCCACCGGGGACAAGAGGGAATACAATATCCCGAAAGGAAAATACATTCACTTTAACGACGGCGACGAGATTATGGCCGGCGAACCGTTGATTGACGGTCCAATCAATCCCCATGACATACTTCACGTTTTGGGTGCAAAGGAATTGCAGAAATTCCTTATCAACGAGATTCAGGAAGTTTACAGAAATCAGGGTGTTTCAATCAACGATAAACATATTGAAATCATTATCAGGCAGATGATGAGGTGGATTGAGGTTGAAGACCCGGGCGATTCCGAATTTGTTGTTGGGGACAAAGTTGACAAATTTAAATTCCAAGACGTAAACGACAAACTTCTTGCGGAAGGCAAAAAGCCTGCCAAAGGAAGACAGTTGTTGCTCGGTATTACAAAAGCGGCTTTAAACACGGATAGTTTTATTTCCGCAGCATCATTCCAAGAAACAACAAAAGTTTTAACCGATGCAAGTGTTGAAGGAAGAATTGATTACCTTCACGGCTTGAAAGAAAACGTTATTTTAGGAAAATTAATTCCGGCAGGCACTGGTTTTTACGGTTATCATGACTTTGAAATTGAAGAGGATGAAACGATTAAGGAGATTGAAACGGAAGAAAAAACACATGAGCAGGCTAAAAAAAGTCTTGGAATAGAATAGTCAAGTTAAAAAAAATTGACTAAAAAAATGTTGACTTGTGCGGTTTGGTTTTGTTAGAATGCAATTTGCTTTGTGGAGGTTTGTTTATTAACTGAAAAAATAAAAATAAAGGAGTGTTGAATTGCCGACAATTAACCAGTTAGTCAGAAAAGGAAGACAAAAAATTAAAACAAAAACAAAGTCTCCTGCATTGACAAGATGCCCTCAGAGAAGAGGCGTTTGCACAAGGGTATATACAACAACCCCTAAAAAACCTAACTCAGCAATCAGAAAAGTTGCGAGGGTTAGGCTTACAAACGGGTTTGAGGTAACAGCTTATATACCCGGAATAGGGCATAACTTGCAGGAGCACTCGGTTGTTTTGATTAGAGGCGGAAGGGTAAAGGATTTGCCCGGTGTTCGTTACCACATTATCCGTGGTACGCTTGATGCACAGGGCGTTGAAGGAAGGTTAACATCAAGATCTAAATACGGTGTGAAAAGACCGAAAGCAGCTAAGTGAGGAGTGAGTTATGCCAAGAAGGAAAAGAGGTGATTTAGTTAGAGATGTTATGCCAGACCCTGTTTACAACAGCGAGATGGTAACAAGATTTATTAACAAATTAATGTATGACGGGAAAAAAAGTGTTGCGGCAAAGATTTTTTACCGTGCTCTTGATTTGATTAAGGAAAAAACCGGGGAAGAACCCCTGAAAGTTTTTAAAACAGCGGTTGAAAACGCAAAACCGCTTGTTGAAACAAAATCAAGAAGGGTAGGAGGGGCAACCTACCAAGTACCTGTTGAAGTAAACCCCAGAAGGCAGCTCTCCCTGAGCATGCGTTGGTTGGTGGCAGCCGCAAGAGCCAGAGGTGAAAAAACAATGGTTCAAAGGCTTGCTTCCGAATTAATTGCGGCATATAAAAACGAAGGTGCTGCAATTAAGAAAAAAGAAGATGTTCACAGAATGGCGGAAGCCAACAAGGCTTTTGCTCACTATCGCTGGTAATAGAAGCGATATCTTTGACAATCTGAAAAATTTTAACATTTAGTTAATCTAAAAGGAGAGAATTGTGGCAAGGTTAGTACCACTTGAAAAGATTAGAAATATAGGTATTATGGCGCATATTGATGCCGGTAAAACAACTACGACCGAACGCATTTTATACTACACCGGCGTTAGCCATAAAATAGGAGAGGTGCACGAAGGTACCGCACAGATGGACTGGATGGTGCAGGAGCAGGAGAGGGGAATTACAATTACCTCTGCCGCAACAACCTGTTTTTGGAAAGGGTACAGAATAAACATCATTGATACTCCGGGACACGTTGACTTTACCGCAGAAGTTGAGAGAAGTTTGAGGGTTCTTGACGGAGCGGTTGCCGTTTTCTGCGCTGTCGGCGGTGTTCAGCCTCAGTCCGAAACCGTTTGGAGACAGGCGGACAAATACAGAGTTCCGAGAATTGCTTTTGTAAATAAAATGGATAGGCAGGGTGCCGACTTCTTTGGATGTATGGCTCAAATGGAAGAAAAATTAAATGCAAGGCCTGTTGCATTGCAACTTCCTCTCGGCAAAGAAGATACTTTTGAGGGAGTTATAGACCTTGTTGAAATGAAAGCATATAAATATAAAGATGAAACATTGGGCGCAGAGTATGAGGTGCTTGACATTCCCGAAGATATGAGGGAAATGGCTGAAGAGTACAGGGCTCACCTTATTGAGGCTGCTGCTGAAACATGCGACGAATACATGGAAAAGTATCTTGAAGGGGAAGAACTTACCAAAGAGGAAATTAAAGAGGGAATAAGAAAAGGAACGATTAACCTTTACTTTACCCCTGTTCTTTGCGGAACTGCTTTTAAAAACAAAGGCGTTCAGCCTCTTCTTGACGCAATTGTAGATTATATGCCAAGTCCTCTTGATATTCCCCCCGTTAAGGGAATTGACCCTGAAACGGGAGAGGAAGTAACAAGGGAAACAAGCGACGATGCGCCTTTCTGCGCGCTTGCTTTTAAAATTATGACTGACCCTTTTGTCGGCCAGTTGGTTTTTATAAGGGTTTATTCCGGACATCTTGAAAGCGGAAGTTATGTTTATAATGCAAATTCCGGAAAAAAGGAAAGAGTCGGAAGGCTTCTTAAAATGCACGCCAATAAGAGAGAAGAGATAAAGGAAGTTTGGGCGGGAGATATTGCCGCCGTTGTCGGATTGAAGGGAGTTACCACAGGCGATACCATTTGCGATGAAAAACATCCGATAATTCTTGAATCAATGGAATTTCCCGAACCTGTTATTTCGGTTGCAATTGAGCCTAAAACAAAAGCAGACCAGGAAAAATTGGGTGCTGCTTTGCAGAAACTCGCTATGGAAGACCCTACATTTAAGGTTCATGTTGACAAAGAAACAGGTCAGACAATTATTTCGGGAATGGGCGAATTGCACCTTGAAATTATTGTTGACAGGCTTATGAGGGAATTTAAGGTTGAGGCAAGCGTTGGACAGCCTCAGGTTGCATACAGAGAATCAATTAAAAAAGCGGTTAACCACGAAGAAAAGTATATCAAGCAAACCGGTGGTAAGGGACAGTACGGCCACGTTAAAATCAAGGTTGAGCCTTATCCCGAAGACCACTTTAAGTTTGTTGATGAAATAACAGGCGGTGTAATTCCCAAGGAATACATCAAGCCTATTGAGAAGGGTATTTTAGAGGCAATGGAGACCGGTGTGTTGGCCGGATATGAAGTGACAAACGTAAAGGTTACTTTGTATGACGGTTCATACCATGAGGTTGACTCCTCTGAAATGGCTTTTAAGATCTGTGCCTCGCTTGCTTTTAAAAACGCTGCGAGAAAAGCCGACCCTTATCTTCTCGAACCTATTATGGAGGTTGAAGTTACAACTCCCGAACAGTATCTTGGAGATGTTATGGGAGACCTTAATTCGAGAAGGGGTAAGGTTGCAAGTCTTGATTCAAAGGGTGGCTTGCAGATTATAAAAGCCTATGTGCCTCTCGCCGAAATGTTCGGATATGCGACGGTGTTAAGGTCTTTGAGTCAGGGAAGGGCCTCTTATGTAATGCAGTTTGCAAAATATGAAGAGGTTCCGAAATCAATTGCTGAAAAAATTATAGGCGAAGCATAAAAAATTAGGAGGTTTTTATGGCAAAGGAAAAATTTGAAAGAACGAAACCGCACGTAAACATAGGAACGATTGGCCACGTTGACCACGGCAAGACCACGTTGACAGCGGCAATCACCAACGTGCTTGCAAACCATTTGGGAA
>JAMOUY010000032.1 GCA_027067895.1 Acidobacteriota bacterium | reverse complement strand
CTCTTTGTCTCTTCTGATAACCGTAAAGTTTGAGGTGAAGGCCTCTTCCAAGTCGGGATGCTCTTTTACAAAGTTTTCAAACTCTTCCTTTGTCATATCTTCGGGATAAAAGTTTGCGCCCAAGGGTTTCGGGCCAACGCCTTCAACAAACGGTTTGTCATGGTCAAGCCTGTTGAAAGGTCCGTAGTAGATGTTGAACAATTCCAATTCTTTTTTGGACAATTCGTCTTTGCCTTTTTTCAGCCTTTCCCTTATTTCAACGTTTTTTGAATAAACCTGCCTTAAAAAGATTTCGTCCATTATCCTTGTTGCTTCAATAAGTTTTCTCAAAACCTTTTTCTGCTTTTCGTTAACAAGGTTTTTGTCAAAACTTAGATTTACCGGTGCGAATTTGTTTATTTCACGGGTTAAATATTCTATCTTTTTTTTGTTTTTATCCATTTTTTCAACCTTTTTGGGCGCTTTGTTTTCCTTATTGCAGGAAACAAAAACAAAAGCAAACAAAATTCCCGCTATAAAAATCTTTTTCATAATTACTCCTCTTCAACCTTTAAGGAAGACCTGTAAAGCCATGCGCTTACCACAATCATAATCGCAAGGCCGATTAAAGTTGCTGTGTTGTGGTTTGATGAAAGAAGATATGCATGGTGTCCTTCTTCTCCCGCTACACCGAGCATATACCAAAGTTTCTGTAAGAAATTTATCTTTTCTCCGTTCATTGTTCCGCCGGGAATAATTCTTAATGCCGCGCCTAAAATTCCGAAAAGGGCTGAACCTGCAAGCAAACCGGAAGCGATAAGCGTTCCTTTCTGAACTCTCTTTTTGGCAATTTCTTCATTATCCGAACTTCTGCCCAAAAGCCATGCAAGAAATCCGCCTACCAAAAGAGGTGTATTCAATTCCTGAGGCAGATACATTCCAAGAGCAAAAGCAAGTGCGGGAACTCCCAAAATATCCATTAAAAGAGCCACTATTCCGCCGATACCGTAAAGTATCCAAGGAATATTTGCATTCGGGTCCATCAAGGTTAGAATAATTGATTTCATAACGTTTGCCTGAGGTGCAGGCATTGCCGGATTAGGCTGTCCGTTGGGAAGGGTGAATCCCAAAGTTGCGTTTATTAAATAAATTGCCGCACCAACGGTTGCCGCAGCAATTAAAATTCCCAAAAATTTAAACCTTTCCTGATTGTAAGGTGTTGCGCCAAGCCAATAGCCTATTTTCAAATCTGTGATAAAACCGCCTGCAACCGACAATGCGGTGCACACAACCGAGCCCATAACAAGGGCGACAGCCATTCCCTTGTCTCCGTGAAGCCCCGCTTTAACAAGAATTACCGAGCCGATAATCAAGGTGACGAGAGTCATTCCCGAAACCGGGTTTGAGCCCACAATTGCAATAGCCCTTGCGGCAACGGTTGTAAAAAGAAAGGTGATAACAAAGGTTATAATCAAAGTCAGAAATCCGTATCCCAAACTTCCTGTTAAAAAGTAATAGAAAATAAAGGTTGAGATTATTGCAACGCCCAGCAGGGTGATAATTGTTTTCATTGAAATATCTTTGTCGGTTCTGATTTTTTCGTGTTCTTCGTGATGTCCGAACATTTGTTTAAAGCCTATTGAAAACGAGGAAACAATAACGTTGAAGTTTTTTATAATGCCCAGCAATCCTGCTATTGCAATTGCGCCTATACCAATGGGTCTAACATATTGGCCGAATATAGCATTTGCAGTCATTGTTGCTGCGCCGTTCCCAGCAAGCGATTGGGCATATCCGAAAAACGGAACGAACACGAACCATGCTAAAAATGAGCCTGCAACGATTACAAATGCGTATCTTAAACCGACAATGTATCCCAACCCTATGAAAAATGAGGTTGTTTCCATTTTGAAAAGCATCTTTGTTTTTGCTGTGAAGGTTTTAAACGGTGTGCCAAGCATTGTCCAGTTAAAGTGAACTCCCCAAAATCTCATGGTTTCTGCCAGAAAGTCAAGCACTCCGCCGACAATCATTGAAATAATCAAGGTTTTTGACTGCGAGCCTGCGCTTTCGCCTGATACCAGGATTTCCGTTGTTGCCGTTGCTTCCGGGAAAGGTAGAATTCCATGCTGGTCCGCAACAAAGTATCTTCTTAGAGGGATTAAAAATAAAATTCCCAAAACTCCGCCTAAAAACGCCGCTATAAAAATTGTAAAAAAGCCGGGGTTTAGGTTAAGCATAAAAAGTGCGGGAAGTGTAAAAATTGCGCCTGCAACAACCACGCCCGAGCCTGCGCCTATGCTTTGGATAATTACGTTTTCAAGAATTGTATTTTCCCTTGAATACATTTTGCCCAATCCGACGGCAAGAATAGCAATGGGAATGGCCGCTTCAAAAACCTGCCCTGCTTTAAGTCCGGAATAGGCGCATGCAAAAGTAAATAAAACCGCCATAACAATACCCCAAAAAATACTTCTCGGGGTAACCTCTGGAATAACTTTTTCAGCGGGGATAAAAGGAATGTACTTTTCCCCTTCTTTCAAAGGCCTGTAAGCGTTTTCAGGAAGACCTTTCGGATTTGATACCTGCATAGCAACTCCTTCTTTGATTTTTGGTAAACTTACCTAATAACTTTATTGCAAAATCGCTTTTTTTTCAAGTAATTTAAGGTTAAGAGAGGCTTTTATTCGGGAAGGGTCAATTTCATGTTTCTGTCGATTTTGATTTTTTTGGATTTTATGAGAAACCGCAGGGCTTTTTTGAGTTTCCATTTTTCCATGTGCAATTCTTTGCTTAAATTGTCCAAATCTATCTGCTTTCCGTTCAGGGGTTTAAGTGTGGCAAGTATTTTTTCTTCAACTTCTTTCGGAAGATTTGCTAATTCCGATTGGCTTACGTATCTTTTGTTTTTTAATTCATCGGGAAGGAATGTTTGTTTTTCAAAGGGATTTGAATGCGTGTAAAGGTATCCCTTTATCCCGCCAATTTTTTCTGCGTCTTTGTAATGGGCGTCTTTTAAGTGTTTCGGCACGTCAAATACAAGCCCGTTTTTTATGTCGTTTATGGCTTTGTCTATGGAAACAATGGCTTCGTTTGATTTTTCCGCTTTTGCAAGGTATATTGCAAGTTGGCTTAAATGGATTCTTGCTTCGGGAAGGCCAAGGTTTTTAACCGCATATAACACCGATGCCGCAAGCACCGTTGCAAAGGGGTCTTCGTTTCCTATGTCTTCGGCGGCGCAAACAAACATTCTTCTTGCTATAAATTCCGGGTCTTCTCCCGCTTCAATCATTTTGGCGACATAGTAAATCGCTGCGTCCGCGTCTCCCCCTCTTATGCTTTTCTGCAATGCAGATGCGTGGTTGAAGTGCTCGTCTGAATCTTTGTCGTAAATTGCGGAAGATTTTAAGTCTGAAAAGGCTTCTTCCCCTGCAATTGTAATTGCTTCAAGATAGTTTATAGCCCTTCTAAAATCCCCTGCGCAGAAAAAGGAAAGTTTTTTTAAAGTCTCTTCTTTGATTTGTAAATTTTCTTTTTCGGCAATTCTTTTTAGTCCCTCAAAAATATCCTTGCTTTCAAGCGGTTTGAAGTGAAAGACAAGGCAACGGGAAAGAATTGCCTTGTTTACGGAAAATGCGGGATTTTCGGTTGTTGCGCCTATTATTGTCAATTCCCCTTTTTCAAGGGCAGGCAGAAGTATGTCCTGTTGAAGTTTATTAAACCTGTGTATTTCGTCTATAAACAAAAGCATGTTTTTGGTAAGCGCCGCCTTTTTGATTATTTCCTTCAACTCCTTTGCGCCTGAATTTGTTGCGGAA
>JAMOUY010000031.1 GCA_027067895.1 Acidobacteriota bacterium | reverse complement strand
CTCAAACGCATACCTGACCGACATAAAAACAAGGGAATCAATTATAACCTCTTTTTCGCTTTTGAGCGAACTTAAAAAAATCAAATCTTCCTTTTTGTAAGACGGATTTTCCTCAATTGGAACAAAAAAACTTATGCCTCCTTCGCTTAAAGACAAAAGCCTGCCCCTTACCGTGGATTTAGATTCAATTTCCACGAAAAAATCTTCGTCAACCGAAAAATAAATTCGTTTATGTTTTCGCTTTTCTTCCATTTATCCAACCCTCACAAAAGGATTATTCTCTTTTTCAAAGCCAATTGTTGTGGTTTCTCCGTGTCCGGGAAAAACAACCGTATTGTCGGGAAGGATATAGAGTTTGTTAATAATTGAATCTTTCAATATTTCAAAATTTCCGCCGGGCAAATCAGTCCTTCCCACAGAGAGTTTAAACAAAGTATCGCCGGTGAAAACAACGCCGTATTTCTCCGAATAGAGAGAAACCCCGCCGGGAGTATGTCCGGGGGTTTCAATAATTTTCAAACTCATATCCCCTATTTTTAAAACATCGCCTTCGCCATAAAAAACGGGATTTAAGGGCGGTTCTTTAATTTTCAAAACAGAGGCAAACATATCTTTCGGCGCATGCTCAACATACTTTAAATCGTTTTTGTGAATATACCATTGAGCGTTGGTCAAATCAACAACCTCGCCCAAGCCCGCTATATGGTCTATATGGCCGTGGGTTAAGGCAATCCATTTTACTCTGTATCCATCGCTTAAAAGACCTTCCAATTCGGGATACAGCCCCGGTGCGTCAATTACGCCAATCTCTTTGTTTTCATTGTCTATGAGCAGATAATTGTTAACAAAAAACGCATTTACAACATAAGTTTCAATATCAATCATTCAAATACCCCTTATAGTCCTTTGGTAATTTTACCATTTTACCGCAATTTTCACAAACGACTTTGTAAGAGGTAAATTTGTATGGAATTAAAAGAAAAAAGCCTTTTCTGATTATTTTGTAAACAGTATCGGTGTTGATAACCGCTCCGCAGTTGGGACAGGGAAAAGGCGGAATAACGGTTTTTAAAACCTCGGTATCGGTTTTGTGGAAAAAGAGAAAAAACACATCATTCCTCCTTAACGGTTAAGGCGTTTGATTTTAAAATCTTTATTCCCACTTTTTTAAATCTGACAATAACCTTGCTTCCGCCGTCAAGAATATTCAACACCGTCCCTTCGCCGTATCTTGAATGCAAAACTTCCGTACCCTTTGAAAATTCGCTTTGAAGGGAAACGGATTCGTCGTTAAAAGAGGGGGATGGCGAAGAAAAAGAGGCGGAAGAAAAATCCGTTTCGCCTTCATAAATTGAATAACCTGCCGTGTTGAAACGGGTAATGGGAATTTCTTTCAAAAATCTTGAAGGATTTCTTTTTTCAAAATATTTATTGCCGAATCCCCTTGTCCTTGAATATGTCAAAAAAAGATTTGTTTTCGCCCTTGTAATCGCAACATAGAAAAGACGCCTTTCCTCTTCAAGTTTTTCCTGCGAAGCAAAACTTCGTCCCGTGGGAAAAACGCCTTCTTCAAGCCCGACAACAAAAACGGTGTTAAATTCAAGCCCTTTTGCGGCATGGATTGTCATTAAATTTACCGCATCTTTTGTAATCTCGTCCGCATCGGAAACAAGTGAGATTGTGTCAAGAAATCCCGAAAGCGAGGCATTTTCGTTTCTTGCCAAATACTCGTTTATTGTGTTTCTCAACTCGTAAACGTTTTCTACCCTTGACTCCAACTCGTGGCCGAAGTATTCGCTTTTCAGAAATTCAATATACTCTGTTTCTTTCAAAACTTTATCAAAAAATTCAGTGTCAAAAGATTCTGCTTTCAATTTGTCAATCGTTTTTTTAAAAGATTTCAAAATTTTTGATTTTGGAAATTTATCAGGAATCAAATCTATCGCCAAAAACAAAGAAGGCGAATACTCTCCTAACTTTTCAAGGGTTTTCTCGCCAATTCCCCTTTTGGGAATATTTACAACCCTTTTGAAAGAAACATTGTCGTACGGATTGTTTATTAGCCTCAAATACGCTATAAGGTCTTTTATTTCCCTTCTTTCATAAAACCTTATTCCCCCTACAACCTTGTAGGGAATTGCCCTTTTCATCAAAGAATCCTCAAAATGCCTTGAAAGATAGTTTGCCCTGTATAAAACCGCAATTTCGGGAAGAGGCTCTCCCGCTTCAACAAATCTCTCTATATGCTGTGCCACATACTCCGCCTCGTCATAGGGCGAATGTGCGCCAAAAATCTCCATTGAGCCCGAAAATTCCTTGCGGGAAAAAAGTTTTTTTTCAATTCTTCTTGAATTGTTTGAAATAACCGCATTTGCCACTTCCAAGATTGAAACAGTTGACCTGTAATTTTCTTCAAGTTTTACAACCTTGACATTCTCAAAATCGTTTATAAACTGGGAAACATTTTTATACTCAGCGCCTCTCCATCCGTAAATACTCTGGTCTTCGTCTCCCACAACGCATAAATGAATTGAATTTCGGGACAAAAGTTTAATAAGGTTATACTGCACCGTGTTTGTGTCCTGAAATTCGTCCACAAGTATAAAGGGATAGTTTGAAGAGTAAAAATCAAGGACTGACGGATTTTCCTCAAAGAGTTTAAGCGTATTCAAAAGCAAATCGTCAAAATCCATCAAGTTGTTTTTTTTCAAAAAGGAATTGTAATTTTCAAGAATTTGGCTTAACAATTCTTCGGTTAAATCCTTAGGCAAGTCAACTTCCCTTCCGTTTTTCAAAGCGGAAATCATTGCAGCCACAACCTTGGGCTTTTCTTTGAGTTTAAGCCTCATATTTTTCAAAATTTCCTTAACAATCTGCACAGAATCGTACGAATCGCATACGGCAAAATCGGAAGAATAGCCCAAATATCCGGCTTCTTTTCTCAAAACCCTTAAACAAAAAGAATGGAATGTGGAAATCTGCCCGAAAAAAAAGCCAATCTGCAAAAGAGATTCAACCCTTTCTTTCATCTCTCCCGCCGCTTTGTTTGTAAAGGTTACGGCAAGTATGTTTCTTTCAGGGACTAACAATTCGCTTACAAGATAGGCTATTTTGTATGCAATTACCCTTGTTTTTCCGCTTCCCGCACCGGCAGAGACAAGCAGGTTTCCCTCGTTGTGTAAAACCGCTTCTTTCTGCGCCGGATTCAGGCTTGAAAGGTCTATACCCTCACTCACCTATTACAATCTCCTTGCCAATCTCGTAATACTTCCACTTCTCCACGCCGTTTCCCATTTTAATTCTTTCGTCAGGAAAGCCGTATTCCTTTAAGGCGTTGTAATAGGGTGAGTCTTTTCCTATCAAGTCAAGGACAAGTTGAATATCTTTCCATCTGGGATTGAATTTAAAAACTCTGTTAACGACAATATCTATCCCCTTGTCCACAAGTTTGGTTATGTCTTCTTCTTTCGGTTTTTCAAATTTGGCATACTGAAATCCGTCTCCGACAAAATCAACGTAAAAACGGTTAAAGTATGTGTCTATTTCTACGTTTATACTGTAAAGGCCGTCGGCATTTGTGTGTGTCTTAACCACTTTGGATTCAATTTCAACTATTTCGAACTTTCTGAAAGAAAATTTTACCTTTTTCATAACAATAAAAACCGGGGTGTTTACAACGGGTTTTCCGCTTTCGTCCATTATTGAGCCTTTGATTATTACGGCAAAGGAATTTAAAACAAAAAGCATTGAAAGAAAAACCATAATTTTCTTCATTTACCCTCCTTCCACTTAAAGAGAGAAGCGTT
>JAMOUY010000030.1 GCA_027067895.1 Acidobacteriota bacterium | reverse complement strand
TTGGGAAACCTTGCGGAAGAAAAACTCGTCATACTTGATTTGGGAATTCAGTCAACAACGGACAGGGTGCTTGAAATAATCAAAAGGGGACATTCGGTTAAAGACACAATAACTTTTTTAAAAAAAGCCGAAAAATATTCAAACCTTCACATTGTCGGACACTTTATTTTCGGACTTCCCACAGAAACAAGGGAAGAAATGCTTAATTCATACAAACTCTTTTCA
This sequence comes from Acidobacteriota bacterium, assembly GCA_027067895.1. GTDB lineage: Bacteria > Acidobacteriota > Holophagae > Thermotomaculales > Thermotomaculaceae > Thermotomaculum. The sequence goes on along the minus strand of JAMOUY010000030.1, from coordinate 3,585 downwards.
GATTATAAACTTGACGGCGTAAAATTCCATCAGTTAAACATTTTAAAAAACACCGGAATGGAAAAACTCTACAACGAAGGAAAACTTAAACCTATTGAATTGGATTTTTATGTCAACTTGGTTGCCGACTTTCTTGAAAGAATACCCTTTAAGGTTGTAGTCCACAGGCTGTCCGCAAGAGCGGACAACCATTCCACCCTTATAGCGCCCGAATGGGGCAAATTCCACCACAAGCCTTCCACTTTAATTGAGAAAGAACTTCAAAAACGTGATTCATATCAAGGAAAATTTATAGACAAAACCGGACAATAACCTGTATAACAAGTGAAAAGAAAAAAGGAATTAAGATGAGTCAAGTGAAAAACGGCAATTTCGCATTGGAAACGGATTTTGAAAAATTCTTTAAGGAGAACGAGAAAATGGCTTTTAATTTTGCATACTCAATAGTTTCAAACCCGGAAGACGCAAAAGACGCGGTGCAGGAAGCCTTTATGAAATTCTACAAGGCAAAAGACAGAATTGACAAAGATAAAAACGTAAAAGCATATCTTTTTCAGATAATTAAAAACGTCTGCTTTGATATGCTTAAAGAAAAAAGATACACCGAACAACTTGACAACATTTCAATTAGAGACGAAAAAAACAAAGCGGAAGAGATTGACAGAAAAACAATTATCAAAAAAGCGCTTGAAATCTTAAACCGTCAGGAAAGAATGGTTGTGGTGCTTCTAACATTTAAAGGATTTTCCTCAAAAGAGGCGGGAGAGATTTTGGGAATTTCCGATTCAACCGTAAGAAACCATTTTATGAGCGGAAGAAATAAAATCAAAAATTTTATTATCAAAAACTTCCCGGAATATGCGAGGTCAATATGAATTGCAAAAAAACACAGGATTTAATTCCCCTTTACCTTGCGGGAATGCTAACCGAAAAAGAGTTAAAAGAGCTTGAAAACCACCTATCAACCTGCAAAGAGTGTCAAAAACACCTTAAACTTGAAAAGGTAATTGAAAGAGATTTGGCTGATTTTTTTGAAGAGGAATACAAAAAACAATCGCCTGTGTTCCCTTTCCCGCATGAAAAACAGAGTTTCCGCACCTTTAAAAAGATTGCATTCGCAATTGCCGCCACACTAATTTTAACAATAAGTATGATGCTTTTGAAAAACGGCAATACAAACTTAAAAGTTTTAAATCCACAAATTCAAACCGTTCAAATAAACTCGCCTAAAATTCAAAACCTTGTTTTTGTTGACGGGAAATTGAATACAAAAATCAAAAATTTAGGAAATAACGTATATTTAGTCCAAATACAGGGAGGCCAAAATGACTAAAAAAGTTTTTTTACTAATCGTATTGTTTGTGTTAACAACGGCAACAACTCTTAGGGCACAAAACAAGGGAATACCCGCAAGGTTGCAGACAGAGGTTATAAAATTGAAATACATAACCTTTTCAAAACCTATTGAAGAAACAATAAAAACAATAGTTGACACAGATTATTCTGGAAAGGCTTTTTTCACATTTGATAAAAAAAACAACGCTCTTATTGTAACCGCAACAAACGTTACAATAGACAGAATAAAAAGATTTTTAAACAAATTTGACGTACAAGGTACGCCTGTTAACTTAAAAATTTACATTTTAACCGAAACCACAAAAAACGGAGACAGCAATAAACTTCCGAAAGCCTTGACTCAAAAAATAAAAAAAATAGGCGTTGACAGAGTAAAGATTTTGTCAAATGCCATTATATCAAGCAAAACGGGGAAAAGCGTCTTCGTTTCATTGAAAGACCCGGATTACGGCACAATGTTTGAAATCTCTTTTCTTTTAAGCGACGAAGGAGAAAAAATAGGCTTGAATTCTTTTAAGATTTTCAAACTCTCAAAGGAAAAGGGAAACGTTTACAACAAATGGCAGATACTGGAATCCTCATACACAATATCCCCCGAAGACCCGCTTATAATCGGCATTACTGGAGACAACAAAGTTGACTACCTCTTTGCGGTTACAATGAGCAAATAACTTAAAACACCAAAGTTTATTTGATATAATCCCCCTGTAAAAGGGGGATTTTTTTATGATTGTTTTGCTTACCGATTTCGGGATAAAAGACGAGTATGTCGCGGAAATGAAGGCTTCAATAAAACACATTGAGCCTTCGGTGGAAATAATAGACTTAACCCACTTTGTTGAAGCGGGAAACATAAAACACGGACAGTTTTTTCTCAAATACTCATACAAATTCTTCCCCAAAAACACAATTTTCGTTGCGGTAATTGACCCCGGCGTCGGGGGAAAGAGGAAGGAAATCGCAGTTAAATACGACGACAGATGGTTTATTGCGCCGGACAACGGGCTTCTTTCCTTTGCGGAAGAAGGAAAATTCTTTGAAATAAAAAACGTTAAAAACCCGATTACCGAAACACTTTCCTCGACCTTTCACGGAAGAGACATATTCTCTCCCGCAGCCGCACACCTTTATCAGGGAAGAGTTGAGTTTTTTTCAAGAATTGAAAACATAAACACTTCGGTAAAGTTAAAAGAAATTTCAGACGCAAAAGAAAAAGAGGGCGAAATATTGCACATTGACAGATTCGGAAACATTATCACAAACCTGTCAAACAATCTGTTTGAAAAAGTTTCCTTAACCCTCAATGGAAAAACAATAAAAAATTTTGCCAAATGCTTTGAAGAAGGAAAAGAAAAGAATTACAATATTTTCATAACAAAAGGAAGCAAAGGCTTGCTTGAAATTGTAAGTTTTTTGGAAAACGCAGGAAAAATTTTAGAAACAAAAATAGGACAAAAAATTAAAATTGAGGAGGTTTAAATGGGCATTTTAAGGCAGAGAAAAAAGAAAAAAAGCATTTTGCCGAAATTAATTGTTTTAATAATTCTGGCATGGTTTGCAGGCGGGTCATACTTTTCATACAAAGCGACAAAAAAAATTGAGAAACTCAAAATCCCGCAGAAAGAGGTAAAAATTCTGAAAACAATAAAGTTTTTCCCGTCATACACAACAGAAATTGAAAATATCGGAAAAATAATCTCAAATCAAAACCCGTCCGAAAAACACGGCTGGCTTTTCAAATCAAGTTATAAAAAAATCCTTGACAACCTTTTGTTTTTCCAAGACCTTCCCCAATTCGGCAAATTAACCGAATATCTGTCCGAAAACGGAAAAAAAGAAGAATTTGCATACTACTACGGACTTTATCTTTTCAACAAAGGGGAATTTGCAAAGGCAAAAGATTATCTGAAAGACAACAGCGATTTTGAAAAAATCTACGCTTCCGGCAAAATCCCGGTAATAAACGGAATTTTGGATTACGACATAAATTCAGGAAAATATGAGGCAAAATACAGGGGATTGAAATTCCTTGAAACGGTTTTCCCGAAAAACAGAAACTTTCTTATCTCATACACAAGCACAATAAAACCGGAAATTCAAGACTTGGCGGAAACAACATTAGGCAACAGGGAAGGATTTTTCGCAGTCGCAAGGCAGGGCGAACTTTTGGCAATTGTTGCAAACGGGGTAAATCCCTTTACCGATTACTACGAGCCCGGCTCGGTTATC
>JAMOUY010000029.1 GCA_027067895.1 Acidobacteriota bacterium | reverse complement strand
AAGAAGAAGGTATGGAATTTTACGACGATTCCGAAGTTGAAATCACGGTAAACGCATACAACAGGGAATCATACAACGGAATACCGAAAACAAAAATTCTTGTAAAAATACTAAGCCTTGACACAAATCCCGCTGTCCTCACGGAAGGATATACCGACAACGACGGGAAATTTGAAACAAAATTTAAAATACCCAAACTTCCGGAAGGGGTTTTCACCCTTCTCATTGAGGGCGAGCACCCTGAAATAGGAAAATCCCAGATTAAATACATAATCAAGAAAAAAAGGAAATAATTTAAAATGCACAAGGAAAAACTTGACTTTGAAGACTATAAATACCTTTTCTTTGCATGGCTTTTCCCGGGACTGGGACATTACCTTCTTGGACTTAAAAAAAAGGCTTTCATTTTAGGTGGAATTGTCATATTCATGATTGCTTACGGATTATACCTCAAAGGCCACATTTACACCCCGGTTGACAAACTTCAATTGTTTCAGTTAGGCTCTTTGTTTGAAATGGGAATGGGCCCTGTTTACTTTGTACTTGCCGCAACACCGCTTAGAGAAGGCGTTGTAAAATGCTTTACATACGAATACGGCACATCGTTTATTCTAACAGGCGCAATACTCAATTACTTTGCAATAATTGACGTTGCAGACCACATTCTCGGCAGGCACAAAGACTCAATCTGGGAAGAAAAAGAAAAACATTAAAAAAAAGTAAAAATTGCGTCAAATCAATAAAAAACATAAACTCATTGTGCTATAATCCACAGGAAAAGTTTAGTTTAGGAGGTAAGAATGGGCAAAGTTTCAAGAATAGATATTTACGAAAAACTTGACAAAGTTATAATTCCCGGAGCAAATATCTCACTTGTAAAATACAAGGGGATAAGGGGGCTTGATATAGACGAAAACGGAAACATTGACATAAAGATAGAAGCCCCCAAGCAGGCGGAAAACTCTCTCAAAGAATTGGAAAAACAGATTACAGAAGCATTGAAGTCGGTTGAAAACGTGAAAGAAGTTAAGGTAAACATATCAGTTAACGAAAAACCCTACGGCACGGTTGAATTTAAAAACCTCATTCCTTCGGTAAAATTTCCCATTTTAATCGGAAGCGGAAAAGGAGGCGTGGGAAAATCAACCGTTTCAACAAATCTTGCGATTGCACTTGCAAAACTTGGCCACAAAGTCGGGCTTTTGGATGCGGATTTTTACGGCCCGAGCATTGCAATGATGTTTGGAATAAAAGAAGAGCCTATGGTAAACGAAAAGGAAAAACTTATTCCCATTGAAAAACACGGGGTAAAGGTTATGTCAATAGGTTTCTTGCTTGACGACGACACCCCGGTTATATGGAGAGGCCCGCTTTTAATGAAGGCATTGACACAATTTCTTGAAGACGTTGAATGGGGAGAACTTGACTACCTTTTGATAGACCTTCCCCCCGGAACGGGAGACATACAGTTGTCCCTTGCCCAAAACGTTAAGGTTAAGGGAGCAATTGCCGTAACAACGCCTCAGGACGTGGCGCTTTTGGACGTTAAAAAGGCTGTTTCAATGTTTGAAAAACTAAACATCCCCGTTATGGGTGTTGTTGAAAACATGAGTTATTTCGTATGCCATAACTGCGGCACAAAGCACTTTATATTCAGCGGAAACCAAACAGACACGGGAGATAAACTCGGGCTTCCAGTTTTAGGCAGAATACCCATTGACACTGCAATAAGGGAAGGGGGAGACAGAGGGCTTCCCGTAGTTGTGGGATACCCGGAATCCCCGGTTTCAAAAGCATTTATGGATACCGCAAAGTTAATTGCCGAAAAAAGCGGTTTATAATATAATGAAGCGCAGGGTTTAATCCCTTTATTCGGAAGCGAATGGGGGCTGGTGTCCCCCCCGGTCTTCAAAACCGGTGGGCCTGTACGGAGGTGCAGGTCGGTGGGTTCGATTCCCACACGCTTCCGCCATAAACTTTTATTCGGAGAAAGCATGAAAAAAACTATTTTGTGGATTTTAGCCTTCATAATTACCGTTTCCCTTGCAATTTATCAGAAAAAAACAGGCCCCACCTACCCAGTTTCCGGGCACATAGAAATTAACGGAATAACAGTTGATTACACATTTAAAAGAAGCCACGGCGGTGCCGGAGACCAGGAGGTAAGCATTTACATTGAGGGAGAAAAAGAGGTTTCTGCATTTTTGGTTTACAAAAGATTTAGAGTCAAAGAAAAATGGACAGAAGTAAAAATGCAGAAAATAGGGAAAAACTATACAGCCTTTCTTCCCCATCAGCCGCCTGCGGGGAAACTTGAATACTATGTAAAACTTAACATTGACGGAAAGGATTACAGCATTCCCGCAAAATCAGTTATCACAAGGTTTAAGGGGGCTGTGCCGCTTTACATTCTAATTCCGCACATTATTTTTATGTTTGCATCTCTGCTTCTTTGCGTAAGAATTGCACTTGCCCTTGTTTTTAAAGAGCCTTACAAAAACCTGCTTTACACATGCGTCGGGCTGTTTTTCATAGGCGGGCTTATTCTCGGCCCCATTGTTCAAAAGTATGCATTCGGTGAATTGTGGACAGGAATTCCCTTCGGCTGGGATTTAACCGACAACAAAACGCTAATAGCCTTTCTATTCTGGCTTCCCGCACTTTACTTTGCGAAAAAGGAATATTCAAAACGAAGCGTAATAACAACGGTGCTCGCCATTGCAGTTATGCTTACCGCTTACCTAATCCCCCACTCTGTCTGGGGCTCTGAGTTTGACTATTCAAAAAATCAGATAACAACGGGGAAAAAGCCTGCAATAACGGAGACTTCGGAGAAAAAATAATGAAAATTTTGATTACGGGTTGCGCAGGATTTATAGGGAGTTTCACGGCAAAACACTTTCTTGAAAACGGACACGCCGTTGTGGGCGTTGACAATTTAAACGATTATTACGACCCGAGGTTAAAAAATTTCAGGCTTAAAAAGTTGGAAAAATACGACAACTTTGAATTTCGCCTTATTGACATAGAAAACACCGAAGAGGTAAACAAACTTTTTGAAGACTTCAACATTGAAATTATCGTAAACCTTGCCGCAAGGGCGGGTGTGAGATACTCAATGGAAAACCCTTATGTTTATTCCCTTACAAACACTTTCGGCACACTCAACCTTCTTGAAGCGGGAAGAAAAAAAGGGGTAAAAAAGTTTGTCCTTGCCTCAACATCGTCCCTGTATGCGGGACAAAAAATGCCTTTTAAGGAAGATTTGCCGGTAAATACCCCGATTTCGCCTTATGCAGCCTCAAAAAAAGGCGCAGAGGCTATGTGCTATTCCTATCACTATCTTTACGGCATTGACACAACAATTTTAAGATACTTCACAGTTTACGGGCCTGCCGGAAGGCCGGACATGGCGTATTTCAGGTTTATTTACTGGATAGACAATGAAATTCCAATAACCCTTTTCGGAGACGGAAGCCAGAGCAGAGATTTCACCTTTATAACCGACATAGCCGAAGGGACATACAAAGCCGCTTTTACAAAAACCGGATACGAAATAATAAATTTGGGCAACGACAATCCGAAAAAACTGAACTATATGATTGAATTGATTGAAAAGCACCTAAACAAAAAGGCAAAGACAGATTACAAGCCATTCCACAAAGCCGATATGAAAGACACATGGGCAAGTATTGAGAAGGCAAGGAAAATCCTGAAATGGGAGGCAAAAGTCAGCCTTGAAGAGGGAATTGAAAAAACGGTTGAATGGTATTTGCAAAACAGGGAATTTGTAAATTCCTTGGAGATAAAATGAAAACCGTATTCAAATTTGAAAACGTATGCCTTGAAA
>JAMOUY010000028.1 GCA_027067895.1 Acidobacteriota bacterium | reverse complement strand
AAAAAAGGCCGGCATTCAAGCCGGCCGTTGTTTTATCCGCTTTGTTTTTTATTTTGTTTATTTCGTTCCGACAAGAGCCGTCATAAAAGTCCTTGCATTGTCTCCGTTTACAATTATACCGACAACCGGGTCGCTTGAAATATAGCGAATGTAATCGCCTCTTTCTATCTGAGTTCCGCTAAAAAACTCGCTTACCACAGACTTAAATCTGTGTCCCGCTTCAATGGTTACCGTCTTTTCCGTTTTTATCTGTCCGTCTTTTGAAATAAGTTGAATTGCAACGTGAGCGGTTTCGTTTCCGGGATTTGTCAAAGCAATTCCGCTCCAATTTCCTTCTCCGGTTATAACAAAGGGAAGGACGGCATCGGTTAAAGCAAGGAAAGGAAGATTATATCCGCAAATTCCGGAATCGTTTGTCCCGTAAATTTCAATGCCGACAAGATTTTTGTCAGATTTCACAACCCCCCAGTTTGCCTTTCCGAAGACATCGGGAAACAAATCTTTCACAGTGCCTTTGATTTTTGCTCCCGCAGGCACGGTAAGTGTTTTTTGTCCAACCAAATCTCCGTTATCGGTATAGAAATAAAAGGTAGCCGAAGCATCTGACGATTCAGGATTTAAAATAGCAAATCCCGTCCAGAAAATATCGGTTTCTTCCGGAATATGAGGAATAAACAATGTTGTTCCTCCGCCGGAAACAAGTTCGACAGCGGCACCGTCGGTGTTATTATGGACAAAAACCTCAAATCCGTTTAAACTCTTCGGACTGCTTACAAAGGGATTGCTTGAAAATGTTTCAACACTTCCCCATCCTTTTCCTTCGCCTAAATTTTCCGGAAGAAAACTTTCCATATCAAGCATACTTATGTAACTGTTTGAGGATGTTGACGCTTCATTGCTATCAACTTTTACCCTTATGCCATTATCGGAAGACGGAGAAATATTTGAGAGAAAAACAGATGTATCCCAATAATCCGTTTCTTCCGCAATGTGAGGCACAAAGAGTTTTCCGCTGTATTGAGGCAGAAGGTATGCGGTTGTCATGCCGTTTTGCAAATCCGACTTGTTGTAAACAATAAGGTAATTATCAGATTGAACAACAACATCGCTGTAACCTTCAACATCAAAATTATCCGGCGTGAAAACAAATTTGGAATGGGGGGCGATTATTTTATTTAAAGTGGCAACAAGATTCAAGTCACTGTCATAAAACTTTATCGCAATATTTACTTCCTGCAAAAACGGATTGAGAAAAACTGTTTCGGAAGAAACAAACTCGCTTTTGTTTTTACCGGAATAAACGCTCACAGGCACCGGCATATTCAATTCGGAAGGCTGGTGAACAACAATAATCGCCTGCTCTCCCGAACTTGCGTTTAAGGTTTTCTCGGCAGTTTCTCCCTCATCATCAAAAACCTTAACCTTAACCTTGTAACTTCCAACATTGGTAAAGGTATAATTGCAGGTATTTGTGTATGTGACAACCTTATCTTCTTTGTCTCCCTCAATAATCCATTCATACTTCACAATGCTTCCGCCGTCCGGGTCATGCGCCTGACAGGAAAATTTTACGGAAAGGGGAGCATTGCCGGAAGACATTCTTGTTGAAGCCTCAGTTATTTCAGGGGGCAGAGAAGTTGTAAAAATAGCGTGAATTGTATGTGAAGAAAGAACGTTTTCAAAAGTGTATTCGCCAACCCTTCCAACCGATTTGGAATCAACAACAACATCGTTAATGAAGTATCCCTCGTTCGGGGTAATTAAAAATGTCTGGTCGGAATGCCTATCAACAATTACATCTCCGGAAGGGTCAATGCTTCCTCCTTCGGTAGATGTTGCGGTAATCTTGTATTTTTCCTGATTTTTTTCAAAGTAAGCATCAATTGTATGGTCTGACGTAACATTTTCAAAGGTATAACTGTCAACCGGACCGACTGAATTTCCATCAACTTTTACATCAAGAATATGGTAGTCGTAATCCGGCTCAATAGAAAAAGTTTTTGAAGTGCCTTCGTGAACTATAACATCGCCTGACGGGTCAATTGTTCCCCCCGCATGCGCAGTTGCCGTAATGGTATAATCGCTTCCGGAAAAATATACCGTTGCGCTTCCGGTTTCGTTATCGGCAAAATCAACGGGAGTTTCATTAGATACTTTTTCCTCACCGGTTGCAATCGTTATATATGAAAACTTATTAATTGTTCCGCCTTTTCCATTGGAAACATCCGACACATCTTTAACGTAAAGGGTAATATAATCCGCCGCAGAAGGATTGAGGTCGCTTACGTCAACGGCAATATCGGTTGTCGGATAGGGGTTGTATTCGTAATCCTTTTCGTTAACGTGAAAATCAAACAAATCAAGTCTATTTCCCGTTGATGTTTTGATATAAGGCTTTGTTTCCCTTGAATAGGGATGAGTAATATTCATCAAAACATAGTATTCGGGATTGTAATTTATTCTGTCCTCAACCCAGAAAACATATCCGTGGGAATAATCGCTATCGCTTTTTATAGCCTTGTATGAAATCCAATAAAATCCGTTGTCTCCCCAACCCGTGCCCCAAGAGTTAACAACCCTGAAAGCACCTTGGCCGTCAGGAGTGTCAATTGTATCGTCAAAACCGACTATACACTGGGCATGTCCACCGTGGTCGCTGCCGGTTTTGTCCGCAAGAGCGTAAATATTGTTGTAATCGGAAATATTGTAGTAATTGTCATAAACATTTATACCAAAAACAACCACGTGACCGTTTAAAAGCAACTGCTTAACCTGATCAAGGTCTGCGTCGCTGTCAAGGGCTATGTAATTAAAATCATAGCCGTTATTCGGCATAATGGTTTTTCTTGTCATAGCATCTTTAAAGGCATCGGTTGAAGGCCAAGTGGTATAATCGGAATCGTCATAAGGCATTTTGGAAAGCGAACAACATCCGAGAGTATTCAAAACATTAAAAGCATCCCCGAAATAAGACCCGTTGTCACCTTTGGCATGTATTAGATTATACAAAAAAGCGGGACTGCAAATGTTAGCAGAACTTGCCCTTTCGCCTGCATCCGTTCTGTTTGCCTCTTTATTTTCCTGATAGGATTTAAAATAATACCCCACAGCCCAAGCGGTGCAAGAACCCTGTCCCCCTTGACTTCTCACAGGCGGAAGAAAACCTGTATTATCGCAGGAAGTAGCGTTAGCTTTGCCGTAATTAACGGCGCCTTTTGCGGGATAAACCTTTAAAACCCTTCTTGCCCTTGGGTTTGTCCTCGGGTCCTTAAACAAAAGCCCCGTTTTGTAAACACCTTTTTCAGACTTTACAAAACCATTACTATCCTTTGCAATACTGTTAAAAGAAATAAATAAACCTAAAATAACCAATAATAGAAAAATTTTTTTCACAATATCACCCCCCTGAATCTAAGACACTTAAAATTTTACTTTATTTTCAAGATTTGTCCATAAAAAATTAAAGAAAAAGTAACACAAATCGCTTTATCATTTTCCCTCTCACTCGGCATACATACAGAAATGCCTGTAATTGCAATACTTACACCTGTCAGACGGCGTTGCGGGAATTATGTTTGATTTAAAAATAGCGTCAAGCAAAAACTTAAAAACTGCCTCAAAGTCTTCAAGCCCTGAAAAGTTGGGCATTGAGGAAAACTCAAAGGAATTCTTTTCATTATCCGAAAGGGATTTGCCAAGCATGTAAAGATAACTCTTTATTTGAAGGTAATTTATATCCCTCGCCTTTGAGTAAAGATAGATATAAAAAGGCAATTGAATTGAATTTAAAGCCTTTTTAAGGGTTTTTACCCCGCATTCAGGATTTTCAAGGCGGGAAAAAAGTTCGGAAAAAGTTTTTTTGTAAGGG
>JAMOUY010000027.1 GCA_027067895.1 Acidobacteriota bacterium | reverse complement strand
AAATTCCAACGAAACCATTGTTTTCGGTTTGGGGCATTCCTCAATTGCCGAGCATGCATGTTTTAACTTTGACATAATTGGCATTTCAAGGTATGCAACCGAGTTTTTGGAAAATTTCAGGCTTGCCTCATACACCGAAAAATCTCAAAGGTATGTGAAAATCGGAGATGAAAAAATAATTCCCGCAGAGTTTTCCAAATCTCCTTTCAGAGAGTTGTTTTTATCCCTTGTCAATTTGCAGTACGATTTTTACGACAAGGCGTACAAAGCAATTGAAACAGTCCTTGTGGAAGAGGGATTTGACAAAAAAGAGGCGTCTTTAATGGCGAAAGAGGACGCAAGATACGCCCTTCCCCTTGCCACAAAGGGACAGTTGGGGCTTACCGTAAACGGCAGGGAACTTGAATACATGATTCAGAGGTTGCAGTCCGAAAGAGTTGAGGAAGTAAGGGAATTGGGCAAAAAACTCTATGAACAGGCATACCATGTTGCACCTTCGCTTATCAAATACACCGAGCCCGAGGATTATCACAAACTTTATCCCAAGTTGAAGAAAAAGGTTGTTTCACTTGTAAGCGAAAAGTATTTTCCCCTTGTTTTTGCGAAAACAGACGTTTATATGGTTGACAATACGCCCAATCCCGACGAGGAGATTTTGACTTCAATACTTTTTTCCTACTACAACGTAAGTTATCAAACGGCAAAAACGGTTGTTTCCCTTCTCTCGTTTGAAGAAAAGAAATCTATTTTTCTTGAAATTTTCAAAAATTTAAAGCCTTACCACAGCCTTTTAAGGGAATTTGAAAGCGCAAACTTCACCTTTCAGATAACCTTGTCCGCAAGCGCGTTTGCGCAGTTGAAAAGGCACAGAATGGCTACTATTTTGAAACAAAACTATTCCCCTTCCCACGGGATAACAATTCCCGAAACCTTTGAAAAAGCCGATATTGTAAAGGAATTTGAAGAATTGATATCAAAAACCAACGAGATTTTTTACAGGTTTATGGACATAGACGATTCGGCATGCTACTACATTCTTACAAATGCCCACAGAAGAAGGGTTTTGATTTCAATGAACGCAAGGGAAATCTATCATTTTGCAAGATTGAGGGACGACGAGCATGCCCAATGGGACATAAGGCATATTGCCGAGCAGATTTTGATACACGTAAAGCAGGTTGCGCCTTTAACATTTCTGCTTGCATGCGGAAAAGACAAATTTGACAGGGTTTACAGAGAGGTTTTTAATTCATGAAGGATTTGTTTAAAAAAATTCCCTCTGTTGATTCCGTTTTGTTAAATGAAAAGATAAAAAAACTTTTGCCTGAATTCGGGCTTTCTTCGGTAAAAAACGCGATAAGGGAAGCCGTAGAAAGGGTAAGGTTTGAAATTAAGGAAGGAAAAATTAAGTCCGAGATAGAAAAAAGGGTTTATGAACTCATTCCTTCAATTTTAAGTAAAAATCTTTCCCCGTCCTTGAAAAGGGTTATAAACGGCACGGGGATAATTATTCACACAAATCTTGGAAGAGCGGTAATTTCGGAAAAAGTGATGGATTATGTTTCAAACATTGCCACCGCATACAACAACCTTGAATACGACCTTGAAAAAGGCAAAAGAGGGCACAGGGATATTCATGCGGAAAGACTTTTGTCCGAATTTTTCGGCGTTGAGTCCGCAACGGTTGTAAACAACAACGCCGCCGCGGTAATGCTTATAATAAATACCTTTGCGGAAGGAAAAGAGGTTGTCGTTTCAAGAGGCGAATTGATTGAAATAGGAGGCTCTTTCAGAATTCCCGAAATAATGAAAAAAGCGGGGGCAAAACTTGTTGAAGTCGGCACTACAAACAAAACCCATTTGAGAGATTATGAGGAAGCAATTAACGAAAATACCGGGCTTGTTTTAAAAGTCCATCCGTCAAATTACAGAATTACAGGCTTTACCGAAAGCGTGCCTGCGGAAGAAATAGCAAAACTTTGCAAAGAAAAGGGAGTTGTTTTTGCCGAGGATATGGGAAGCGGAAATATTTACGATTTAACTTCCTTAAAAATTTACGACGAGCCTACTGTAAGCCAAAGCGTAAAGGCAGGAATAGATTTAATCTCTTTTTCCGGAGACAAACTTTTGGGATGCGTGCAGGCGGGAATAATAATCGGAAAAAGGAAATTTATTGAAAAAATAAGAAAAAACCATCTTTTGCGCGCGTTAAGGGTTGATAAAATCACATACTCGGCTATTGAAAAGCACATGCAGTTGCTTTTAACCGAGAAATTTGACCAAATTCCGGTGTACAAAATGATTTTCAAATCGCCGGAAGAGATAAAACGGGAACTTGAAAACTTTATTGAAGATTTTTCCGATGCGAAGGAAAAACTGAAAATTGTTCCCGTAAAGTCAAAAATCGGCGGCGGCACAACGCCTGAAAGGGAGTTGGACAGTTTCGCCCTTGCATTTGATTTGGAAAAAAGTGCGGTTGAAATTGAAAATTATTTCAGAAGCAGGGAAATTCCCGTTATCGGAAGAATAAAGGACGATGTTTTTTTTATAGATTTCAGGACAATTCTTAAAAAAGATATTTCTGTTTTAAAAGACTATGTCGGTAAACTATTATCACCTTAAATGCAAAGATACTTTGTTTGCGATAAATCCCAACGTAAAACTTAACTGCGGGGATTTGCGTTTTATTTTCTCTAACTTGAAAAAATCCCCTTTAAGGGGAAGGAAAAACCTCAAAGAGTTTGAATATTTGATGAAAAACTATGTTTTCAGGGAATATTGGCACGGCGGGGTTTTGAGAAACGCTTTGAAAAACAAGTTTTTTGAAAAAAATCCGCGGGCTTTTAGGGAAATGCTTGTCATTTTGAAACTTAAAGAAAAGGGAATAAACGTCCCCGAGCCTTTGTTTGCTGGAAAAACGGGCGAAAAATTCTATACTCAATTCATCGCTACCGAAAAGATAGAAAACGCAAAGGATTTGTCCGAGATTGAATTAACTGAGAAAACGGCGGAAACTGTTTTTGAAAATATTGAAAAACTCTTTGACACAGGGCTTTACCATCCCGACATGAATGTAAAAAACATTCTTTTGAAAGGGGACAAGGTTTATTTTATAGACTTTGACAAATGCTTCTTTTATTCGGAAAGTTTGCCCGATGAAAAAAGGTACAAAATTTACAAAAGGCTTTTCCGCTCTTTCCACAAAACGGGCAAATTGCAGTTTTTTCTTCACTATAAATTTGAAAACAAGCCCGATTACATAAAAAAAGCGTTTAAAGATTACCTTAAAGTTTCGGCAATTCGCTCATTTTTGTGGATTTTTAACAAAAAATAGAGTAAAGTTTATCTGAGAAATTTTGAAGGAGATTACTATGCAGGTTCCCTTACTTGATTTAAAAATTCAGTATAGAGCGCTTAAAGAGGAAATTGAGCCTAAATTGAAAGAAATCTTTGAAAAACAGTATTTTATTTTAGGTCCCGACGTTCAATCATTTGAAGAAAAAATGGCAGAATACTGCGAGACAAATTACGCAATAGGTTGCGCTTCCGGTTCGGACGCATTGGTGCTTGGTTTAATGGCTTGCGACGTAAAGAAAAACGACGAAGTTTTGACAACGCCTTACACGTTTTTTGCAACTGCCGGAGCAATTGCGAGAATTTGCGCCATTCCCGTGTTTATAGACATAAATCCCGAAGATTACAACATAAATCCCGATTTGCTTGAAAAATTTCTTGAAGAAAACGCTGAGAAAAGAGACGGCGAAGTTTACAACAAAAAAACAGGAAGAAGAATTAAGGCGATTATTCCCGTCCACCTTTACGGACAGACTGCCGACATGGAAAAAATACTTAAAATTGCCGAAAAATGGAATCTTC
>JAMOUY010000026.1 GCA_027067895.1 Acidobacteriota bacterium | reverse complement strand
AGGGGAAAACGGTCATATTGGGAAAGAGGACTTTGTCATAAAGGAAGCGGTTAAAAACCTTCAAGAAAAAAACCTGCCTGTAAAAGGCGTATTTCCGTCTGACACATTGTTTGCAAAACTAAAAGACAATCCCGAGAAAATCGTTTACGCAATGTATCACGACCAAGGACTTATCGGAATTAAGACAAAACATCCGGTAAAATCGGTAAACATAACCTTGGGACTTCCCTTTTTAAGGCTTTCGGTGAGTCACGGCACGGCATTTGACATTGCGGGCAGGGGGATAGCGGATTATAATAATTTGTTGTATGTGTTAATTACGGCAAATAAACTCCTTGGGAGGGGAAAATGAAAAAAATTTTTTTAGGAATACTTCTGATAGCCGCTGTCGGCTGCATAGGGTCAAAACTGTATTTTAGCGAAAGCGAAAGGTATGACATAAAAATTTCAATGATAAAGATAGACAAAAACTATAACACAATTAAAGCATACTCAAAGGGAGAAAAAATATCAAAAGACGATGTGTTAGCCTCAATAGATAACATTGAAAAAGAAATTGATATTTTAATAAACAAAAAGCCTTCCAAAAATCCGACAGTTTACCTTGAACACTTAAAAGAAATCAAAGGAATTTTAAAATTCGTAAAAGACGGAGCAAAAGACGGAAGTGTTGAGAGAACAAAATATCATTTTAAAAGATTGAGGAACTCCTGTATGTCCTGCCATATCAGATACAGGGTAGGAATCAATCTTTAATAATTCGTATTGAAGAAAAACCGGGAATTGTATCTGAAATTTTAATAATTTTGGATTTCTTTTCGGAAACAGAAATTTCAGTAATACATTCGGAAGAAAGACCTGCAACAAAAATTTTGTCTTTGCTTACCGCCATACACTCGGGGCCAAAACATGATTGCAGGAAAAAAGTTTCTTTATTTTTCGTGTCAAAAAGACAAATTTTATTAAAATTGCTTTTTATTGAATGATTTGTAAAACCTATTACAATAAAATTTCCCGCAAGCCCCAAAATATAGGGAAATTTTGGATTTTTAAATTGATAAACTTTTTTTACCGAAGAATACACTTTGGAAAGCATAGAAGGAACTATCTCAAAAAGGGCATTGGCATAATCCTTCTCTCCATAGTCGTTAACGGCACAGTAAAGAATATCGTTTAAAGCAACAACGTTTGAAGACAAATACGGATTATTTACAAGAAAAAACTCTTCCGTTTTAAGGTTTACAAGTTTTGTCCCTTTAACAACCCCTCTTACATCTTCAATAACGGCATAATAATCGCCGAACAACTTTATAATCCCGGCGGGAATTCCGTCAAAATACATAATTTTTTCAATTTTTAAGGTATTAAGGTTAACAATTTCTGCGACAAATTTCATTCTCTCAAAAGAGAAAAAGGTATGGTTAATTAAAGCCTTGTTTTCCCCGAAAACAAAAGCCTTGTAGGGGGATTTTTCAACAGGAATTTTTTTTATAATTTTTGAAAAATCGGAATTGTAAACATACAATTCGGTAGCGTCAACATTTATATTAAGCCTGTGGGGAATAACGAGAAAACCTTTTTTTAAAGGAACAATGTCAGTGCAGGAAGCCTTTTTCTCGCAAACTTTGTATTTTGCCAAAATTTTTTTTTGATTAACCGAATAAATGTAACAGTAATCCCTTCCGCTGTTTAAAAGCAAAAGGGTTTGAGAATTTGCCAGATTTGAAAACAAAAAAACGGCAGCGAATAAAATCGCCGCCGCAAAAATATTTTTTTTAAACATTCAATTACCAACTTGAAGTTACGTTGTATGTTCTCCAAGAAGCGTAAAGTTCGTCAGGCGCAACCCAAGTATCAGCGGGATTTGCGTCAATGTTTATTCTTGCATACCATTTGGAAGTTCTATAATAGCCTGCCCACACCAATTGAGAGCAGTAAAATTTACTTGTTGACCATTTCCAAAGCCAATTAAAATTATACGGTTTTCCAAGTTGTTTTTTTGCGTATTCTGCCGCTTTTGCCCTGTATGAGGTGCTCAAAGGCCATGTCCTTACTCTCATAATCCTGCAAAAATCATAGTCGTTGTTCCAATGGGAAATAGGTTCAAAGTGAACACCCGGACGAGGGTCACCAAAGTATGACTGATTTGAGTTTGATTCAATAGTCGCATAAACACCTGTGCCACCGTAGAAGATACCGGCATGAGCATGCCAGCCCCATGCAACAAAGCCGTCGTGCACAAGCAATACATCACCCTTTTTTGCCACTGAAAAATCGCATGCGTTTACGCCGTCTCCATCGCCAAACTTATCATTTTTATTTTCAATTCTGTAATTTAACGCAAAAGGCATATCGGAAGGAGAAGGAATCCATCTTTCAACCTTTTTAAATTCTGCAAAAGGAAATTCCGCTTCTTTTTCCATAGCGGAATTTAGCACTTCTTCCCTTAACTCCTCCGGCATTTTATTCAACAATTCCTTTGGAATCAAATCTTCATAGTTTGTTGCATACACAAAATCAACCTTTACCCAGCCTCTTTCGGTACCTATTTCCTCTTTCTGCTGTTCGGGTAACTGGAAAAATTTTGCCACAAAATCAGCGGAATTTTCATTGTCTCTAATGTCTTTTGCAAAAGAAACCATTACAAGGGAAAAAACCGCCAAAACTACCAAAAGCCTTTTCATTACGCGCCTCCATATTTAGAAATTCTAATTTAAAAAAGATTCTTGGTTTTATTTTCTATCTTTTTTAGGTCTGTGTCAACTATTTTTTTACTTTTTTGATAAAATTTTGATGTTTTAAAAATTTTTATGACAAAAATTGAGGCAGAGACAGATATCTTTCTCCGGTATCGGGAATAATAGAAAGAATTATTTTGCCCTTTACTTTTTTTGCAACTTTCAAAGCGGCATAAAAGTTTGCCCCCCCGGAAATTCCGCAGAAAATACATTCTTTTTCCAACAGAAAAGAAGCATATTCAAAAGCATTTTTGTCTTCCACCCTAACAACCTCGTCAATAAGAGACAAATCCAAAATTTTTGGTATGAAGCCTGCGCCGATTCCCTGAATACCGTGGGGAGAAGGTTTTTCCTCTGAAATAACCGCAGATTTTTCAGGCTCAACAGCAATAAGTTTTATTCCCTTATAGTGCTTCTTCAAAACCCTTCCCGTGCCTGTAAAAGTTCCACCCGTGCCGATTCCAGCTACAAAATAGTCAAGTTTCTCACAGCAATCCATAATCTCTTTCGCCGTTGTCTTTGAATGGATTTCCGGATTTGCAGGATTCCCAAACTGGTCAAGCATAATGCAATTTCTGTTTTCCCCAACAAGTTTTTCAGCCTCTTCAATAGCGCCCCTCATTCCCTTATGTCCGTCGGTCAAAACAACCTTTGCGCCCAGCCCTTTCATAATCTTTCTTCTTTCAACCGATGCGGTTTCAGGCATAAAAATAACAAGGGGGATTTTCTTTAAAGCACACACAAAGGCAAGCCCTATTCCGGTATTCCCGCTTGTCGCCTCAACAATTACGGTATCTTCTTTTATCAGATTTCTTCTCACAGCATCCTCTATCATCCCGTAAGCCGCCCTGTCTTTAACGCTTGAAAGGGGGTTATAGTATTCAAGTTTCAATAAAACGGTGTTTCCGTATGTGTCTATATTGTTAACCTTAACAACAGGCGTGTTTCCTATCAATTCAAGCATATTGTTGAATATCTTTCCCATAAAACCCCCGGTTATTCAGTCTTTAAGGAATAAGTCCCCGTTGTAAACAACCTTATAGTCCCCGCTCACCTTTACCCTGAAACCGAAAAAGCTGACTCCCTTTGACAACGCCTTTTTGAAAGCGGAAGAAAATTCAGGGTCAAGTTTTTCGTTTGTCCTGAAATAC